>CAZBPK010000157.1:0-22073 GCA_964493765.1 uncultured Bacteroidia bacterium
TCCTCATTTTGACCTGAAAACTCAGTGTTTTTATAGCTTAGGTCATGAACATATACCTCTTGATAAGCCATAATAGAATTTAAAAAATCTATAAGAATTTCCTTGTTATTTTCATTCGCGAAAATAAACTTAAAAGCAAAATCCGTTAATAGATTGATGTATTTAGGCATAAGAATCCCAAAATACAAATCTAAACATTTTTTTAATATTTAAAATTATTTTTGATTATCTCTCCACTCATAAACCCAAGCTGCTTGAATTTGTTCAAGGATTTCTTCGCTGGATTCTTCAGGTTTACCAACAAAATTGGGTAATTCTAGAACCCATTTATGAAGATCAGTAAAACGTATTCTATAAATTTTAGATTCGTTAAAATCATCTCCAAATTTTTCATATAGAGAAATAGCAATATCTTCAATATCTTTCCAATGAATAGGTAGTTCAAAATCTTTTATATCCATAATTTGATTAAAATTTAAAAATTAGTGTCCGATAATAACTGATTGGTCTGGAATTTTAACGATAATATCTCCATAAATTTGAGATTGGCAAGCTAAACGTGATTCAATACGAGGATTGATAGCTCTATCAACATAGTTTTCTTCTTTATCAGACATTTCAGAGAGTTTATCCATTCCAGATTCAATATAAACATGGCAAGTAGTGCAAGCACAAACACCTCCACAATTATGGCAGAGTTCAATATTATTTTCTAATGCAACATCCAAAATGCTCTCACCTTCAGCGGCTTTAACTGTTGTAGATTCTAAATGAGGATCTTCAAACAGAAAAGTTACTTGATAAATATTCATATTATTTAAATTCTTTTGTCCGAAACAAGTGGTAATAAAGTTAAGTTCAAATAAACTAACTTTCTGTACGTTTTTTAAATTTTTTGGAAAATCGGAAAGAGTCTAATGCTGTAAATCCGACTGCAATTGTACTACCTCCAACAATACCTATTGCATCGGGTACATCAAAAATAAAGTTTGAACCTATCCAAAAAACTGCTCCAAGTACTACCCCTTTTACTAAACCTAATGCATCCGCTTTAACAATAGCAAGAAAAGGAGCTTTATTATCATTATCCCATTTATGAATTTTCCAAAATTGAAGGCTATTCTTGGCTACGCTAAAAAATCCCAATGATATTGGAGTGGCTTGTTTCTTTATTGCATCATTTTCTAAAGAGTCTAAAATTTCTTCAATTTTATGGATAGGCAAATCATCCGATAAACTTAAAAAATCAATAATAGTTTTCTTTTCAGTCTCAGGAATATTAGATTGGTTTAAAAAAAGTAGTATTTCTGAGTCACCATATGTAGTATAATTATTAAATGAATAGTTTGTAAATGGTCTTAAATAGGAGTCAATGATGCTTTCATTTTCGAATAAGTGACTTAATAGAATATTATGTTGTTTGCCAACATTATCAAACGGATTTTGACCAAAAGTGTGAGCGAACAAACCAATAAAAATAGAAAATAAAAGAAATTTCATGATAAAATTGATTTAAAAAAAATTAATCATCGTTCAAGTTCAAATCTTTTAAATCAGAATCATCAATTTGGACTTCCTCCATCATTTTATCAACTTCTTCTTCAATTGCTTCAATTTCAGCAGTAACGTCCATATTATCAAATTCAACATCTAAATCTATAATATCTAAATCTTCATCATCTAAAGAGAGATCGTCATCTATTTCACTTAGGTTGCAACAATCGGGATAAATTTTAGCAGAAGTTAAGGTAGTTAAATCAACTTCAAAACCATTTTCATTAAGTGCAATTATGATATCTGTTTTTTTGATTTGGAGTGAATCAAATTGAATAGTGATTTCTTTCTCTTTGGGGTCATAAGTAGCTTCAGCAACACCATGTAAACCTTTAACTAGATTAATAGAAACGTCTGGTGGGCATTCAGAACAAGGTCCACTTAATTCCATTGTTATTGTGGCATTTGGAGTAACCTTGCTTCCACAAGAAACCATTAATAGGAGAAAAAAATTACAAATAACCCATTGAATGAAAATATTTTTCATAATATTATATGTAGGACGATTTAGTTCTTTAATGGCTCAAATTTAGCGTTATTTTTAATACATAATGAAGTTTGTGGAAATTTTAATTTTCTCCCCATCTAAAAGTTTGAATTTGAAGATTTAAGTGATCTATAATTCTGTGAACAACAGTATCCACAAGTTCCTCAATTGTAGTAGGTTTTGAATAGAAAGAGGGTGCAGCAGGTAAAATCATTCCACCAGCCTCAGAAATGAATGTCAAGTTTTTTAAATGAATTAAATTTAAAGGTGTATCTCTAATGACACAAATAAGTTTTCTTTTTTCTTTAAGCATAACATCAGCAGCTCTTGTAATTAAATCATCAGATAAGCCATGGGCAATTCTACCTACGGTTCCCATAGAACAAGGCACAATCACCAGTGCTTCATATTTTGATGATCCCGATGCAAAAGGTGCAAAATAATCATTAAATTCAAATACCTTTACAGATTCAGGAGCATGAAAAGGCTCCCCTATTTCTAAATTCCAAACATCTTTTGCATTTTTGGATAATACTAAACCTATTTCTAAATTATCTAATGAAGCTAAGAAACTCAATAATCTTTTTGCATAAATGCTTCCACTAGCTCCAGTAATGGCAATTGCTATTTTTCTTTTCATAATGAGTAAACTCAAAATAGGGTTATGAAGTTTACTTTATTAAAAATATTTTCTATGCACTCAATAACCTTTTGTATAATTTATGATTTTTATTTGCCCATCTAGCTTCTTCCTTTTTATCTACAAATTGGATTTTTATATCTGGGTCTTTATCTACGAATGATATAGTTTTGTCTTGTCCAAGCTCTACATAATACCAGCATTCATCTTTTCCTCCGGCTTCAATTTTGCTTTTTGTTATATATACATATAAATCAGGATTTTCTGATACAATCTGAACTTTTACTCTTCCAAACAAATTTTCTACTTTAATAAATGCCATGGTTCATTGATTTTCTGCAAATCTATTCAAAAAATATTTTTGATAAAATTCATAAAATGTAAATTAAAATAAATTATTGTAAATCAATTATTTAAATTTTAATTCGGTTTCATGTAACAAAAGTAACCGTTAAACGTATCAAAAGCCTGTTATTTTTGTATTAACAAATTAAGATAAAGATATGAGTAATTTTAAAGTTGAACAAATTTATACAGGTTGCTTAGCTCAAGGGGCTTATTATATTGTAAGCAACGGTGAAGCAGCCATTATTGACCCGCTTCGTGAAACAAAGCCTTATTTAGAAAGATTAGAAAAAGATGGAGTAAAACTCAAATACATCTTTGAAACCCATTTTCATGCAGATTTTGTTTCTGGGCATGTAGATTTGAGTAAAAAAACGGGGGCTGCGATTGTTTATGGACCTCAAGCTCAATGCGGATTCGATTGCGTGAGTGCTTCTGATAACCAGATTTTTGAGTTAGGGAATGTAAAAATTAAAGTTTTGCATACTCCCGGGCATACCATGGAAAGTACCTGTTTCTTATTAATTGATGAAAATGGTAAAGAGCATTCTGTATTTACTGGTGATACATTATTTATTGGTGATGTAGGAAGACCCGATTTAGCACAAAAAGCCGCAAAAATGACCCAAGAACAATTAGCCGGATTATTGTATCATTCTCTAAGAAACAAAATCATGACTTTACCCGACGAGGTAATCGTTTATCCAGGACACGGAGCAGGTTCTGCTTGTGGTAAAAACATGAGTAAAGAAACCGTTTCTACGATTGGTGAACAAAAGAAAACCAACTACGCACTTCGTGCCAATATGACAGAACAAGAATTTATTAAAGAAGTTACTGATGGTTTAACTCCTCCTCCTGGATATTTTGGATTTAATGTGATGATGAACAAACAAGGTTATTCAAGCATTGATGATGTTTATAAACAAGCATTAAAAGGCTTAAAACCCGAAGAATTTGAAGTTGCTGCTGAAAGTACTGGAGCCTTAATTTTAGATACACGTAAAGCCTCGGATTTTGCAAAAGGCTTTATTCCTAATTCCATAAATATAGGTGTTGATGGAGACTTTGCTCCTTGGGTAGGTGCTATGATTGTAGATGTGAAACAACCTATATTGTTAGTCTGTGAACCCGGAAGAGAAGAAGAAGTAGTAACACGTTTAAGCCGTGTTGGTTTTGATAATGTAATAGGATTTTTAGAGGGAGGTTTTGAAACTTGGTTACAATCAGGAAAAGAAATAGATACCGTGAATAGAATTACTGTTGAACAATTTGAAAAAGAGTTCAAAAAAGGAGAAAGCAAAGTGATTGATATAAGAAAAGAAAGTGAATATGCTGCTGAACATGTTGAAGATGCATACAGTATGCCCTTAGCATATATCAATAATTGGATTAAAAATTTACAGCCAAACGAAGAAGTATATATTCATTGTACTGGTGGATACAGAAGTATGATTGCAGCTTCTATATTGCAATCCAGAGGATTTAGAAACTTTAAAGAAATTGAAGGTGGATTTAATGCAATTTCAAAAACTAGTGTACCTAAAACAGATTTCGTATGTCAAAGCAAATTATTATCATAACTTCCATTTTAACGTTTATATTTATGTTTTTCTTTTTTAATCAAGGCACAGCGCAAAAAGATAAAGCCAAATTGACAGAGTTAATCAAAAATGGCGCATTTTTGGTAGATGTAAGAACAGATTGGGAATTTGCAGAAGGTTCTGCCCCTGGTGCTGTAAATATTCCCTTAGATAAAATCAGCCAAAATTTAGATAAATTCAAAGATAAGTCTAGTGTAATTGTTTTTTGTAGAAGTGGAAATAGAAGTTCGCAAGCAAAAACGATACTAGAAAAAAGTGGTATCCAAGAAGTTTACAATGGTGGCACTTGGAATGAAGTAGCAGAATTAGTAAAAAACGCTAAAAAATAATCAGTTTCAATAAATTAATGGATATAGGTAAAATTTTTACCTATATCTTTTTCAAATATAAAAAATGAAATTCGTTAGTCGTTATAAACTTCATATAATCGGTTTAATATTGGGAGCAATTGGAGGTTGGATATATTGGTACGAGTGGGGCTGTATTGAGAGTTGTCCAATCAAATCTAATCCTTTACATAGTTCATTATATGGAGCTTTGATGGGAATATTATTTTTCGGAATGTTTGAAAAAAAGCATACGAATGCTTAGTAAGCGTGAGGGATGCGAAGGGCACGAAGTGGCACTGCCTTTGCCTGCGAAATTTAAGCAGGCAAAGGATTGCCGAAGCGAATAGCGAAGCCCGAAACAGCCCGACCCGAAGCGAAGCGAGGGACACGCCCAAAAATTTATTGAAGAAAAAAATCTATAGAAAAATAAAAAAAAATTATGCAGAAAAAAAGTTTTCAAGAAATTATTAAATCAGAAAAACCCGTTTTAGTAGATTTTTCAGCAGAATGGTGTGGACCATGCAAAATGTTAGCACCTATATTGAAAGATGTAAAAGATGAAATTGGTGAAAAAGCCAGTATCATTAAAATTGATGTAGATAAAAATCCATCAGCAGCAAATGCTTATCAAGTTCAGGCTGTACCTACACTAATTTTATTTAAAAATGGAGAAATATTATGGAGAAAAAGCGGTGTTATGTCAAAACAAGATTTAGTGAGTGTAATTAATAAGTATCAATAAAAAATTCTTGCCCAATATAATTATGATAGAAATATTAAAACAGCCTTGGCCTTGGTATATAGCAGGTCCATTAATTGGATTAACAGTTCCTGCTTTATTAATTTTAGGGAATAAATCCTTTGGGATTAGTTCCTCTTTAAGGCATATATGTGCGTCCTGCGCGCCTTTTGATGTTCCTTTTTTTCAATATGATTGGAAAAAGGAAATTTGGAATATGCTATTTGTTTTAGGAATTATGATTGGTGGTATCATTGCTGGGAATTATTTAGTGAATCCAGAACCCATTCAAGTGAATGAAAACCTCAAAAGCGAATTAGCTACTTATGGAATTACTAATTACAATTCATTAATTCCAACAGATGTGTTTAATTGGAATAGCTTATTTACATTAAAGGGCTTTTTGATGATGGTAGTAGGAGGTTTTTTAGTGGGATTTGGAACACGTTATGCGGGAGGTTGCACAAGTGGTCATGCAATTATGGGATTGTCTAATCTTCAATGGCCATCTTTAGTAGCAACGATAAGTTTTATGGTTGGCGGTTTTATTATGGCTAATTTAATTTTACCATTTATTCTTAAAATTTAAAAAATTATGGAACACAATTTATCATCAGCTACATCAGAAGTAATTGAAATACATGATTTAGAACAACGCTCATTAGATGCAATGTGCGTTAATGAAAGTAAATTGAAGCATCAGTGGTGGCATAATATTAAATATGTAATTATTGGAACTATCTTTGGAATTGTATTTGTAAAAGCAGAAATTATCAGTTGGTTTAGAATCCAAGAGATGTTTCGTTTACAATCTTTCCACATGTATGGAGTAATTGGAAGTGCAGTAATGGTTGGGGCTATTTCTGTAGCTTTAATCAAAAAGTTTAATATCAAAACCATTTATGGCGAAACAATACAATTCCATGATAAAACCTTTAATAAAGGCCAAATCATTGGTGGATTAATGTTTGGGTTGGGTTGGGGTATTACAGGTGCTTGCCCTGGTCCTTTGTACGCTCAAATTGGAGCAGGAGCTACTGTAATAACAATAACTCTTCTTTCTGCAATTGTAGGTACTTGGGTTTATGGATATTTCAGAGAAAAATTACCGCATTAATTTGGAATGTGAAATTTTATAATTTTCCTTTTTTGGGGAGTATAGTTTAGTTGGAAACAAAAATCTCAATTATTAGATTTAGAACGTACTCTAAATTAATCATTCAAAATTCTGAAATTGTTAAAAAGAAAATGAATGAGAAAAATTAATGGTTGCTGAAGCAGAGTATGAACCCAAAAACCAAAAGGTAAATTCAAAAAACATACTAATCTAGGCAATTTCCTAGGTTTGCTTTACAATGAAACTGCTTTTTATAAAGCAGTTTTTTATTTTAATAGACATTAATAGATTTTTGAAGGCTTTTTTTAATATAGACATTTCTTTATTAAAACTCAAAAACCTTTGGGTTAGCCCGACCCGCAGCAAAGGAAGGGACACGCCCAAATCTTTATTCTAAACTACAGGCTCTAAAATTTCATTTTTTAAAGCATCAGGAATTTCTCTAAATTCGTATAATTGGTTTCTGAGTTTTGGAATAAATCCTGCATCTATAATGCACTGTTGAATTTCTTTTGCTGTAAAACGGTAAGGGGCACCCGCAGCAGATACCACATTTTCTTCTATCATAATAGAACCAAAATCATTGGCACCCGCATATAAACATACTTGTGCAACTTTTGGCCCCACTGTTAACCAAGAAGCTTGAATATTTTTGACATTAGGCAACATGATACGGCTTAATGCAATCATTCTAATGTATTCGTTAGGTGTTACTTTGTTTTTGATTCCTTTTTTACGATTTAAAAGTGTACCATCATCTTGATAAGGCCAAGGAATGAAGGCTAAAAATCCATTTGCATGCTCAGGTTTTTGAGCTTGAACTTCTCTTAACCATACTAAATGTTCAAATCTTTCTTCAATGGTTTCAATATGCCCAAACATCATAGTTGCGCTGGTGGTAATATCCAATTGGTGAGCACAACGCATGACCTCTAACCATTCTTCCCCTGTGCATTTTCCATTAGATATGAGTCTTCTTACACGATTATTTAAGATTTCTGCGCCTGCACCGGGTAACGAATCTAAACCTGCTTCTTTTAAAATAGATAAAGTTTCTGAATAGGTTAATTTACTTATTTCAGAAATATGAACAATTTCAGGAGGTCCTAAAGCATGTAATCTTAAATTAGGATACCATTGCTTAATTTTTTTGAATAAATCGCGATAAAACTCAATGCCTAATTCTGGGTGATGCCCGCCCTGCAATAACAGCTGGTCCCCACCTAAGGCTAAGGTTTCTTCTATTTTTCTTTTGTAAGTTTCATCATCAGTAATATAAGATTCGGGATGCCCAGGCACACGATAAAAATTACAAAATTTACAATTCGCAACACATACATTCGTGGTGTTTACATTTCTATCAATTTGCCATGTAACAATGTTGCTAGTTTCTTTTTTGTGAATTAAACGCATTTCATTAGCAACATACATCAAATCAGGAGTTTGGGCATGGTAATATAAATATACGCCTTCTTCTATACTCAGAAATTCAAAATTGAGAGCCTTTTGAAGTAAATTTTCAACAGTAATATTCATATATGAATAGACAAAATTACTCTTATAACAATTATTGAGCAAATTTTGTTTGAAAAATTTTTTTAATAAAAATGCCCCTATATGCAGGGGCTAAATATTTTCTATTTTTTTATTTTTTCATCAAAGCATAGAGAATAATACCTACGACAAGAATTAGTAATATTCCTAGAAGACCCATCATTTCAATACAATCTGGAAGGTCGTACCGTTGATGGTAACATTAGCATAAGAATCGCAGTTTCCATTACCATAATCTACGGTTCTTGTAGTTTTTCCTTGAGGCGTAACTTCTAAAATACCTGATACAATCCATTTACAATTGAGTTTGATATGTAAAGGAGTGTTTTGTTTAACATTTACATTAAAGATTTTCCCTGAACGAGTTACCCCTGATGCAGTTCCCCAGATTTTATATTCATCATCAAAGGGATTAAGAATAGTAGTTTCGCCGGCTGTCCATTCACGAGTTCGGTCCGATTGCCATGTTATAGTGCCTGCATTGTTAGCAAGAACCACAGTATCTTTTACACTTACCGTAAAGAAGATATTTCCTGAACTATTTCTTCCCCCATTTGTAACGGTTTTATAAAATTTATGTTGGTTAAACTCTGTTCCATTACCCACAAAATAATCTTGAGTTCTAATGGTATGCACAGAAGCAGAATCTCTGTAATTGCCTGTCCAGTTGACTATGATTTTTCCTTTTCTGTATTTACCGTCCCAAGCAGAACACAAACAACCTTGCGGAGCATTCCCGAAGTCAATCGTTAAATTTCGTGTAGGCGAAGTAGTATCTACCGAAACTGTAGCACAAGAAGGCAGCAACAAAGTTTGAGTTTTGCCTAATTTATCTTTTGCGGCATTATCTACCGCGTCTAAAACATTAGTAGCTTCTCTTTCTGCGATATCGTTATCAGCTGCCGTTTCAGTATCGGTATCTAATAAATTTTTATCTTCTTTTTTACAGCTGCTAAAAACAAGAAGAAAAATCAAAACTAAAGATACAAATGAAATATTTTTCATAAAAAACTATTTTTGATAGAATATAGCAAATTTCATACCAAAAATTATAAGAACTATAAAGAATCAACAAATAAAAAAAAATTATAATTTACAATATTATTGATTCAGTATGTTACAATAACTTACTTGTATACAAAGAATTAAACTTATAAAAATCATATTTTCGTCTTTTTTTACTGGCATTAATAAAAAAAAGTATAAATTTGCGAAAAAAAAATGAAATCATTAGTTACAGGAGGAGCGGGATTTATAGGCGCACACGTTGCTAATCACTTAAAAAAATTAGGTCATGAAGTTATAGTTTTAGATGATTTAAGTGGTGGCTTTATAGAAAATATTCCCGAAAATGTAAAATTTGTTCAAGGTTCTATCAATGATGTACAATTAGTAGAGGAACTTTTTAAAAAAGAAAAATTTGACTATGTGTATCATTTGGCGGCTTATGCAGCAGAAGGTCTAAGTCATTATATTCGTAGATTTAATTATCAGAACAACGTAATTGGAAGCATAAATTTAATCAATCAGTCTATACTTCATAAAGTAAAATGTTTTGTTTTTACTTCCTCAATTGCGGTATATGGTGCGGGTCAGCTGCCTATGCACGAAGATTTGCAACCTATGCCCGAAGACCCCTATGGAGTAGCCAAGTTTGCTGTAGAAATGGATTTAAAAGCGGCTCATGAATTTTTTGGATTGAATTATATTATTTTTAGACCCCATAATGTATATGGAGAGTTTCAAAATATCGGTGATAAATACAGAAATGTTGTAGGTATATTCATGAACCAAATCTTACAAGATAAACCATTAACCATTTTTGGAGATGGTACCCAAACCAGAGCCTTTAGTTATATTGATGATGTTGCCCCACATATTGCTCGTTCTGTCAATATCAATGAGGCTTATAACCAAATATTCAATATTGGTGGCGATGTAAGCTTTTCGGTTAATGAACTTGCTCATATGGTTATGAAAGTGATGGGAAAAGAATTACCAATCCGTTATGTAGATGCAAGAAAAGAAGTAATGCATGCTTACTCAGACCACACAAAAGTAAAAAAGGTCTTTAATATTAAAGACCATGAACTTATAGGTTTAGAAGAAGGACTAACCAAAATGGCTAATTGGGTATTGAAAGTTGGTTCAAGACAATCTTCAGATTTTAATAATATAGAAATTCCTATTGGTTTACCCAAAATATGGACAGAATAAAACAGAAAAAAAAAGTTTTAATTGCGGTTGTCCATAGACCTGATCGTAGCCCCTCCCAAAGGTTTAGATTTGAACAATATCTTAGCTTTTTAGAGGAAAATGGTTATTCTTTTGATTTTTCTTATCTGCTAGACCCACAAGATGATAAAATATTCTATAGCCAAGGCAATGTTTTGGGAAAAGCACGCATTGCTTTTGCTAGTATTTGGAAGCGATTTAAAGAATCCATAAAACTATCCCAGTACGATATAGTGTTCGTGCAAAGGGAAGCTATTATGCTGGGAACTTCTTTTTTTGAAAAAAAAGTTGCCAAAAGCCAAGCAAAATTAATCTTTGACTTTGATGATTCCATCTGGTTACAAAATGTCTCTGAAGCCAATAAAAAATTCGCTTTTTTAAAAAATCCAAACAAAACTGCTGAAATTATTCAAGTTTCGGATCTTGTAATAGCAGGAAACCCATACTTAAAAGATTACGCAAAGAATTATAATCAGAACGTAATAATCATTCCTACTACCATAGATACCGATGCCTATAAGCCTCACAGAACAACTCCTATTGATAATGACAAAATAACTATCGGATGGAGCGGTAGTATTACTACGGTTCAACATTTCAGATACATCAAACAAGCCCTTGAAATCATTTATAAAAAATATCAAGATAAAGTTATTTTTCGTCTTATTGGGGACGCTAATTATAAAGATGATACGCTACCCGTTGTAGCACTCCCTTGGATAGCACAAAAAGAAGTAGAAGAAATTTCTAATTTTGATGTGGGAATCATGCCCCTGCCTGATGATGAATGGGCAAAAGGTAAATGTGGACTAAAAGGATTGCAATACATGGCTTTAGAAGTCCCTACAATTATGTCCCCTGTAGGTGTGAACTCTGAAATTATTCAAGATGGACAAAATGGGCTTTTAGCCGCTTCTACCGAAGAATGGGTAGAAAAATTATCTTTATTAATCGATAATCCTGAACTTCGTATCCAATTAGGCAAAGCAGGAAGAAAAACTGTCGTAGAAAAATATTCCGTAGAAGCCAATAAAAACCTCTATTTACAAACCTTTGATAAAATATTAGCCCAATAAAAATAGCCCTTATCTTTTAGATAAGGGCTGGCTTCGGGCTTCGCAGTTCGCTTCGGCAATCCTTTTTCCACTTTTTTCAAAAGCGTCAAAAGGCAGTGCCACTTCGTGCCCTCCGCATCCCTCACGCATACGAGTTGCTACGCACTTACAATTTCCTTATATTTGTTAAATGAACTTTTAAACCTCTTAAAAGATACGGTAAAAAATAACAAATTTTCAAATCATAAATCTGTAACATTTATTCAATTTTTACGTATAACTAAACATGAAATTGAAGAATTTAAATCGGAGGTTTTACAAAGTATGCAAGTTCATAAGTTATTATTCATAAACATATTGTTCAGTTTAATTTTCTTTCAAAATTTTTTACAGGCTCAGAACCCCAATTTGAGTTATATCCATTATTTACTCAAAGGAAAAAAAAGTCCCTATTCATCTTTAAAAGATGAAAATAAACTTTTAGTTGCCTATGAAAAGCTCAAAAAATACGAAACACTTCAGCCGAAAACCCCTATAGATTCACTTTGTAAAGAAATAAATAAATGTAAAGGTAAGCCAGATACCGAAAAACTTCGTAAGTTCCTTGCCTATTCTAACAATAAAGATTTAATTAAGTGTTTTGAAAAAAATTTTTTTATAGATATTATTGAGGGTGGCTCAGATGGTTGTTGCACTTACGAAGAAAGAAGTGAATTTCAACCTTCTTGGATTCAAAATTGGTCATTAGAAACTATTTTGATAATTCAATCTATGATTTACGTTGAAGGATTTGTAGATGATTATAGCCTAGGTCATTTTATTGAAGTTATCTTGGTTGATAAAGATATATTAAAAAGTTCTAGAAATGGCTATACAAAAGTGAAAAATAAATAAACACCTACCCTGAGGACTATATGTAATTGCTTAAATTAAATAAAAAAACGCAATCCATACAGATTGCGTAATATGAGGGTAGAAAAATGTATAAATTTTTAACTGACTAAAGTGCCAATTTTTTCACCTTTCACAATTCTAGATAAATTGTTAGGCTGATGAACATCACAAACAATAATGGGTATTTTGTTTTCTTGGCATAAAGTAAATGCAGTTATATCCATAACAGATAAACGGTTATTGATAACATAGTCAAAGGTTACCTCATCAAATTTGGTTGCATTAGGATTTTTTGTTGGGTCTTCAGTATAAACACCATCTACTTTAGTGGCTTTAATAACAACTTTAGCGTCAATTTCAGCAGCTTTTAAAGCAGCGGCAGAATCTGTAGTAAAATAAGGGTTTCCAGTTCCAGCAACTAAAATCACAACTCTTCCTTTTTCAAGATGTCTAATGCACTTTCTTCTAATAAAAGGCTCACAAACTTGGTTGATTTGTATAGCAGATTGCACACGGGTTTCTAAACCGGCTCTTTCCAAAGCATCTTGTAATGCTAATCCATTAATCACTGTGGCTAACATACCCATATAATCGGATTGTGAACGGTCCATACCTTGTGTGGTTCCTTGTACACCTCTAAAAATGTTCCCTCCTCCAATCACAATGGCTACCTGAACGCCAAGTTCCATTACTTTTTTAACCTCTTGAGCATACATATCCAATGTGGTACTATCAATACCAAATTGTTTGTTTCCCATTAAGGCTTCCCCACTAAATTTCAGTAAAATTCTTTGATATTTCATATAAAAAATAAAAGTGCATTTCAATAAATGCACTTAAAAAAATATTTATGAACCTAAAGCTAATCTTTTGAAACTAGTAACTGTTAAATCCTTACCATGCTCTTTCAACAATTGTTGGATACTTTTGGTATTATCCTTCACAAACTCTTGAGCTAAAAGTGTATTTTCTTTGAAGAATTTGTCCAATTTACCGATAGCAATTTTTTCTAAAATTTGCTCAGGCTTACCTTCTTGACGAGCTTGTTCTTTACCAATTTCAATTTCTTTATCAATAATAGATTGGTCAACTCCACTTTTATCAACAGCGATTGGGCTCATTGCAGTAATTTGAATAGAAACATCTTTAGCAACAGCCTCAACATCTTTAGCACCACTGATTCCAGAAAGAGCAACTAAAACCCCTATTCTACCGCCAGTATGTAAATGCCCGTAAACAAACTCCCCCTCTAAAATTTCTAATTTACGAATATCAATTTTTTCCCCGATTTTACCCATTGCTTCTTCAAGTTTTTGTCTAATAGTAATACCATCTAATTGAGTATCTAAAAGAGTATCTAAAGAAGTAATTTTGTTGTTTTTAGCTAAATCAATAATACTTTGACCCAAGGCTAAGAAATCACTATTTTTACCAACAAAATCGGTTTCGCAATTTAATTCTATGGCAAAGCCTTGTTTTTTGTCGTCAGAAATTGCAATAAAAATAGAACCTTCTTTGGCATCTCTATCTTGTCTTGAAGCAGAAATTTTTTGTCCTTTTTTTCGTAAGATTTCAATGGCTTTTTGAAAATCTCCTTCTGCTTCTACCAAAGCTTTTTTACAATCCATCATTCCAGCGCCTGTTTGTTGGCGTAATTCATTAACTTCTTTTGCTGTAATTGCCATCGTTGTGTTTTAAAATTTCGCAAAAATACAATTTTTTATTTAATTATACAATTTATTGTTCAATAATTGGAAGTTTTATTATAAACTCTGTTCTGCCAGCTTGACTATTGAAAGTTATTTCCCCGTTATGCTTTTCTACAATTTTTTTACAAATTCCTAGCCCTAATCCTGTTCCTTCGCCTTGTTTTTTAGTAGTAAAGAAAGGGTCAAAAATTTTATTTTTGATTTCATCAGGGATGCCGGGTCCAGAATCAATGATTTTTACTTCAATATGCCCATTGTTTCTTTGTGCCTCAATCGTTAAATCTCCTTGGTATTTCATGGCTTGTAAAGAGTTAGTAATCAAGTTTGTCCAGACTTGGTTGAGTTCATCTGCCCAACCATTAATCATGGGTAAATCTTCTTCAAATTTAGTTTGCAGATTAATGCCATGCTTCATTTGGTTATGATAAAGCACTAATATCGTTTGAAGGTTTTGGACAATATCTAAAGGTTGAGCTTCTTCCTCTTGCGATTTGTAAGAATAGTTCTTTAAAGCAAAAATAATTTTACTTGTTTTTTGAACTGCTGTCTGTGTATTGATTAAGTTCAGCTTTAATTTACCCACAGAACTTAATATTTCCATAATTTGAGGTACTTCCTGAATTTTTTGAATCAAAGGATGATAGTTTTCTAGATTTTCATAAATACCTATTTTTACAAAATCTGCAGCCATGCTGGAACTGTTGGAAATTCCATGATTTTCTAAAAACTCTGTTACTTGTTTTTTATATTGTCTCTCTTCTCTTGCAGAGAGTATAGTAGTGTTATTGATGATTTGAACCAGTAATTTTTGAAGCTCTGAGTTTTCTTCATCATTTAAAAAATGAGCAACTTGGGACAAACTTTGGACTACAGAAGGTAATAATCGGATAGAATTGGCATTAGCGGCATTGATAGCGCCCAAAGGAGTATTGATTTCGTGAGCAACACCTGCTACAAGTTGCCCTAAAAAGGCTAATTTCTCTGATTGTACTAAGCTTGCTTGGGTCTCTTGCAATTCCTTTAAAGATTTTTCTAAATTTTCTTTTACAGTCATTAAATGGTCATTTACTGCTTGTAGTTCTTCTGCATTTTGTCTTAATTCTTCCTCAGAAGCTAGGAGTTCTTCATTTTTTTGTTTAATCTCTAATTCTTGTAATTTCTGTTCTGTAATATCTCTTACATTTGCTTGAAGAACGGGTTTGCCGAACCAAGTAAATGCACTAAGTAAAACGGTTGCGGGGAATGGAGAACCATCTTTTTTGCAGTGCGTCCATTCAAAAAATGCACTTCCTTTGGTCATTGCTTCTTGGATGCGAGCCATCGCCATTTTTTCTGAAGTCTCTCCATTGGGTTGAAATTCGGGACTTACATCAAAAGGGGTCTTCCCTACAATATCTTCTTTTTTCGAAAAACCGAACAGCTCTACAGCGGCTTGGTTACAATCAAAAAAGCCTTTTTCATCTAATAAAAATAACGCATCTCTTGAGGAATCAAATATTGCTCTTACTTGATTGGCTAAATTTTCAGATATTTCTTTTTGTATGTTTGATTCGAGTAAAGTATTTTCTAAATTTTTAGAAATTTCTTCTAGGCTTTCCGTATAGGAAATAAGTTGGGCTTCGTTTTCATCATTGATATGTGCAAAAATTCTTATCACAATCCAAAGCACCAAGGCTACTAAAACCCAGTTTACTATACTCATTCTGGGGGCATCTTGGAAGAAGTAATATCCTGCAAAAGCATTTAGGATTAAGCTGAAACTACTTAAAACATAAATGTAAACTTTTTCTTTTCGTGAACTATACAATAAAAAAGGAAGGATTATGCTTGCAATGAAATACATAAAAAAAGGACCTTTAGCATTTTCCGCTATAAAAAAAACTAAAAGAATATGTATATTCGTCCAAAAAATAAATAAGAATCTTGATAAATTATAATAGTTTTTGATCAGTAAACCAAAAGATAGTGCATATATTATGATAGAGAAAGAAAGGTAAGGGATTAACTCCGTTTTCTTAGATAAGAAAGAGATAGGTATATACACTAACAAAACAGTTATACCAATTAGAATGGTATTAAAGGTCATTTTTAACCTTTTTTGTTCATTGTAGCTTAGACCTGATTGCTGTAGGGTATCAAAGAAACTCTTAAACATAGCAAAAAAGTTCACAAAGTTACTTAATATTTATGTTATGGTGCAAGGATTATTTTATTTTTTATAAAAAAATGGATTTTATCATCGGAATAATTTAAAGAATTTAGAATTTCTTGGGTATTTTCTCCCCAAGCGGGAGCTTGTCTTTTTTGATTATTTTTATTATAAAATGGGAATAATTGAAAATTTAAAAATTCTCCTTCGGTAGGGTGCTGATTTTTGGAGATAGTATTTCTTTGTTGAAAATGTTCTAAATGAATAGCTTCGGTATAGTTGAGTACGGGCGTAACGCAACAGTCTATATTTTCAAAAATGTGAATCCATTCTTGTTGGGTTTTACTTTTAAAGAGTTCTGTAATTTCATTACGTAATTTTTGGGCTTTTTCACCAAAAACGAATTGTTGGGAGATCCAGTCTTCTCTTTGCACGGTTTGGCAAAATAATTTCCAGAATTTCGTTTCTATGGTACCTAGTACCATAAATCGGTTCTCTTGGGTAGGATAAACATCATAAAAAGGCATTCCCCCAGTTAATAGATCGTGTCCAGGAGGGAGTTCTTGTCGCATGGCTAAAAAACTATTGAGCATCATGTGTGTATTCGCCATAGTAGCGTCTAGCATAGAAATATCAATACATTGCCCTTGTTGATAAACAAGTTTATGAATGAGTGCTGCTAAAGTTGCAATGATAGCATGCATGCTTCCTCCTAATATATCAGCAATTTGGATAGGAGGAATGTTTACTTGTCCATTTTTTATAAGATGATGTAAAATACCCGTATAACCTAAGAAATTCAGGTCATGCCCTGCACGATTGGCCCATTTTCCAGAACTTCCATAACCCGTAATAGACACATAAATTAAATCAGGCTTAATTTTTTTTAAGGATTCGTAATCCAAGTTCCATTTTTTCATAGTTCCTGGTTTAAACCCTTCTATAACGACATCGGCATTTTCTACTAATTTATGTATAATTTTTTGCCCATCTTCTTGGTTAAAATCAATGGCTATGCTTTTTTTGTTACGATTTAAAAGCAAGTACAAAGGGGACATATTTTTTAGGAAGGGGGGCATGTTTCTTGCATAATCGCCTTGTTTCGTATCTTCCACTTTAATGACCTCTGCGCCTAGGTCTGCTAGATAGAGCGTGGCTAAGGGTCCCGGCAATAAACGTGTAAAATCTAATATTTTAAAAGGTGGCAGCATTATACTCTTCCTTGATATTGTTTTTCGAAATATTTTTGATATTCTCCAGAAGTTACGCGGTTTACCCATTCTTGGTTTTGAAGATACCAATCTATGGTTTGGTTGAGGCCATCTTCAAAGGTAATAGAAGGTTTCCAACCTAGGGTATTTTCAAGGTAGGTAGGGTCTATAGCATATCGCAAATCATGGCCTGCACGGTCTTTTACAAAGGTAATAAGTTTACGAGAAGTTCCTTGGGGTCTATTCAATTTTTGGTCCATCAAATCACATAATAAATGCACTAAATCAATATTTTTCCATTCATTTTTTCCACCAATGGTGAAGGTTTGCCCAATAGATAGAGGAGAATGAAAAATTAAATCAATAGCGGCGACGTGGTCTTCTACCCAGAGCCAGTCCCTTACATTTTCTCCTTTTCCATAAACTGGTAAACTTTCATTTTTTAAAATTCTGTAAATCATCAAGGGGATTAATTTTTCGGGGAATTGATAAGGTCCGTAATTATTGGAGCAATTAGAAATAATGTAAGGTAATTGATAGGTATTTCCATAAGCTCTAACGAAATGGTCAGAAGAGGCTTTAGAAGCAGAATAAGGGCTTTGGGGGTCATAAGGAGTTTTTTCATTAAAGTATCCATTTTCCTCTAAGGAACCAAAAACTTCATCCGTAGAAATATGATAAAACAAAAAATTAGTATTTATTTTTAATTGTTGAACTGCTGCATTTAACAAATTTACTGTTCCGATTACGTTGGTCATTACAAAAGCCATAGGGTTTTCTATGCTTCTATCTACGTGGCTTTCAGCGGCTAAATGAATAATTGCATCAGGATTAAACTCAGAAAATACTTGTTTTACTTGTTCCCATTGAACGATATCTACTTTTCTGAAGTGATAATTCGACGAATTTTCTATATCTTTTAAGTTTTCTAAATTGCCTGCATAGGTCAAAGCATCAATATTAACGATTTGATAGTCAGGATATTTTTTTACCATTCTGCGAACTAAGTGCGAACCAATGAAACCTGCTCCGCCCGTTATTAAGATAGTTTTTTTCATATTGCAAAAATAATGCTTTTTGTAGGTTTTACGAGTTTCGTTATAGAATTTATTTTTGGGGGATGTTTTTTATTTTAAGTAAATTTTTGCAATTTTGCAAAGTTTATGGCATCAAAAGCGTTAGTTATCACTCCTACTTATAATGAAAAAGAAAATATAGCAGATATGGTTCAAGCGATTATGGATCTTGAAGAGGCTTTAGATTTATTGGTAGTAGATGATGGATCTCCTGATGGTACGGCTCAAATTGTAAAAGATTTACAAAAAAACTATCCTGATAGGTTGTTTCTTTTGGAAAGGAGTGGAAAACTGGGGCTTGGAACGGCTTATGTAGCAGGTTTTCAGTGGGGATTAGAAAGAAACTATGAATATTTTTTAGAAATTGATGCGGATTTTAGTCATAATCCTAAGGATTTGGTAAGATTGTTAAGGGCATGCCGTGATGAAGGCAATGATGTAGCAGTAGGTTCAAGATATGTTACAGGCGTAAATGTTGTCAACTGGCCTATGAGTAGGGTGCTTTTGAGTTATTATGCAAGTGCTTATGTCCGTATGATTACAGGAATGAGTTTAAGAGATGCTACCGCAGGATTTGTTTGTTATAGAGATACGGTACTAAAAAAAATATTGCAAGAACCCATCAAATTTATTGGTTATGCTTTTCAAATAGAAATGAAGTTCAAGGCATGGAAATATGGGTTCAAAATCAAAGAAGTTCCTATAATATTTACAGATAGAACCGCAGGATCTTCAAAAATGAGTAAAGGAATTGTTAAAGAAGCGGTTTTTGGAGTAATTCGCATGAAAATTGCATCTTGGTTTAAAAAGTGGAAATAACATGAAGTATTTTTTTTTAATCCTTGGGTTATTCATAAACTTTTGTTATGCTCAAAGTCATTTGTTTGATAATCTTACTTTTGTTAATGGTCAATCCGAAATCAATTATCGCTATTTTAAACCTAAGGATTTGTCTCAAAAATATCCATTAATTGTGTTTTTACACGGTGCTGGGGAAAGGGGGATAGATAACGAAAAACATCTTAAACATATCGTTCATTTAGCTTCTGAAGACTTTCAAAAAGAGTTTCCTTGTTATATTCTTGCGCCACAATGCCCTTCGGGAATTAAATGGGTGAATGTTGAATGGAATTTAAAATCCCATAAAATGCCACCGATTTCTGCTCCTCTTCAAACGGTTTTAGATTTGGTCAAAAAAATTATACAAAGGGATAATATTGATGTGAATAGGATTTATGTGGTAGGTTTGTCTATGGGGGGATTTGGGGTTTGGGATATTCTATGTAGAGAGCCTCAACTTTTTGCGGCGGGTGTGCCCATTTGTGGTGGCGGCGATGAAACCCAAGCGCATCTTATTAAAGATATTCCCATCTGGGCTTTTCATGGATTACAAGATAAAGTCGTTCTTCCTTCAAGAACACAAAATATGGTAAAAGCCCTTGAAAAACTCAACGGTAAAGTCCAAATGACTTTGTACCCTGACTTGGGGCATAACGTTTGGGACACCGTTTTACATTCCCATGACCTATGGGGCTGGTTATTTCATCAATCTAAAAATCAATAATTTATGAAAATACTTCTCTTGTTTTTATGGATTTTTTGCGGGGAAGTGTATGGGCAAGATTTATTAAAGGAAAGGGCTTGGAAAGGGGACACTGCAGCCGCTATGCAGCTCTGTGAAAACTATATGCTCGGTTTGAATGGTTATCCTGAAAATTTAGATTCTTCAAAAATATTTTTATTTTTAGCAGCAGAAAAAAAACATCCTGATGCTTTATATTTAGCAGGAGTAGGATATTATAGGGGACTTATGTTCCCGAAAGATATAAAAAAAGGATTAGCTTTATTGAATGAATCTGCGGAGAAAGGTAATTTACAAGCTTATCAAGTTTTGTTTGATATTTATGCGAATCCCGATACGAGTATTTTTTTAGACAAAAAGGATTTTGTTCCTAGGGATTCTTCAAAAGCGGTTCAATATGCTCAAAAAGCAGCTAACTTGGGTTTATCTTGGGCTATGTATGAATTAGGCTATGCTTACTTTCAAGGCTCAGGGATTAAAAAAAATGATTCTTTAGCGATTTATTGGATGGACCAAGCGGCTCAAAAAATGCTTGCTAAAGCTCAATTATCGCTTGGAGATTGGTTTTTTAAAGGGATAACAAAATATGGACCTGACTTGTTAAAGGCTCGTCAATATTATGCAATGGCAGAAAATAATCCTTTTGCGGATATAGAAGAGGCTACTTGGGGGCTCGTAGGCGTGCATAATACTTATCAAGTTTATAAAGAGTTTTTTAATTTTTATGCTTTTGTTTGGTACGTTTTTACATTAGAGGATATAAGAATTCCTTGGGACGGTAATTCCCAAAAATTTATGTTGAACAGAGAACGCTATATTCGTGAATTAGAAGCCGCCCAAAAAAAGAAAATCGCAGAATACGAAAAAAAGTTAAAAGAGAAAGAAAAAATAGCAAAAGAACTTATGGATTATGCTCGGCAAATTCGTGAAGCAAAAGACAAAAAATAAGCGGCATAGACTTCCGATAAGCGTGAGGGATGCGAAGGGCACGAGTGGCACTGCCTTTGCCTGTGAAGTATGAACAGGCAAAGGATTGCCGAAGCGTTAGCGAAGCCCGAAGCAGCCCGACCCGCAGTGTAGCAAGGGACACGCCCAAAAAAATAAAGTTATTAAAACGAAAACCCACCAAAAATGGTGGGTACTTTGAATAAAAAAATAAACTTTATTTATTCCGTTGAGTTATCTTTACTTTTCCATAAAGGTAGTAAATACCCAAAAGATGCTATGTATCCAAATTGAATTTTGTTGGAATTTGAAAATCCATAATCATAATTATATTTTTGGTACACGCATCCAATTCCTAATTCTAAGTAATAACGTTCTTTGAAAAGTAACCTGTTTGTAGCTGTAAATTTTAATTTTACAATTCCACCCAAAATTTGGGAGACTCCAACATAATTTTTTACATTTTTTTTATCTAAAACCTTGTACAAGATAGAAAACTGTTCGTAAATCGCTTCGTTACCCCGTGATTCAAGACCTAATGATGTATGAAACCATAATTTATTTTTAATATAACTATAATCTAAGCTTGTATAAACAAACCCCCAGTTCTTTATTCCAATACCTGGATTTATTAAAAGCATTTTTCTGCTTTCTTGGGCATTCAAATTCCATGACAATAACCAAAGTATTATGGTAAATAAATAAGCTTTTCTGTCCATGTTTGATTTTGTGTTTCAAAACGTATAAAATAAGTTCCCGATGGTATATTGTTAGGTTTCCATGTAAATTCGTGATTTCCTGCTTCTAATGAACGGTTACAAATGTTCTCAATTAGGTTCCCCATTGAG
>CAZBPK010000158.1:0-3148 GCA_964493765.1 uncultured Bacteroidia bacterium
TAAATCAATTCTGGATACATTGTGAATATTAGAAACATTGACAAATCTTACATCTGGATTAGTAATTTGATTAACAATACTAGGACAAATTTGCCCTGATGTTCTACTGCATACATTTTGTTCATCGCAAGGACGTGTTAATGATACATTGTCTAGCAAATATAAGTAATTTGCAACATTGCTAGATCCTGCACCACAACAGTATGTTGCACCACCAAACAAAGGAGTATCATAATTGAATTCAATGTAATTGTAGTTTTTTTTTGCATCATTTAATCCAAACGAAATATGTTTTTGTTCCCATTGATCAAAATTATTATTACGTTCATTGGCAATTCGACCTCTATTATTAATTATTACCCTCATTCTTCTTCTGTTAAAATTACTTGGGACATAGCTATAAAAGGAAAGTCTATAACTACCAGTGTTTAAAGAGCAATCAAAATTTTGAGTTAATGTAACGTTACCAATTAGAGCTGCGGCTTTGTAGAATGCTACATAATTTTTGCCTGAAAAACTATTTAGTTTTTGACTCTGAAATGCGGTTGACCAACCTGCAGCAGGATCTTGACCCCACAAATTTAAACACGTAGTTCGGTTTCTAATAGGATTAAAGCCCACAAACAATACGCAATCATCAGTCAATCCTAAATTTGTATCGTAATTACTTGAATACAATGATGGATTAGCACCAGAACCATTATACCATTTTTGGGGCACAGCACAACTACATTGATTCCCAACGAAAGGGACAGTACTTATGGGTTTAGGTGTCATAATGTCTTCTTCAAAATCACCATTTTTAACTAAATTAAGGTTTTGGGCTGCTGAATGATTATTTATCACAAATAAAAAAAATAACCCAATTATACAGATATAGACTACTTTTTCCATATTTTTAAGGGTATAATCGTCGCAATTTGAAAACTTGCATAAAAACTCCAATTCCAGTTATTCATTCTTTCATTGTTTTGAAAATTATAAATAATTCCATTTTTTAATCTATAATCTAATGTAAAACCAATGAAAAATAAACTTTTAAAATCTAACCTTAGTGGTAATCCTGCTATAACTACTGAATTATCACGATCCCAAAAATATTTTGATTTATCGAAAAACAGATATTTGACATTAAAAAATAGACTTGTACCCATAGAAATTCCTAATTGGTTTTTCCAAAAAGGGAAACGATAAAATAATGCAGTACTAACATAAGGATTAGGACCTCTTTCTAAAGATTTAGCGAATTTTGGTATTAACCAAGGTTGATTATTAATTTCTCCTGTCCAATATTCTATTAAATAAATTCCATCTAACCCAATAGTGTTTTGCCACTGATAACGTTTAAAAATATGAATATAATCCAAACTAATGTTGTTAAACAAATTAGGACCTCTTAAATCCACTTTTAACCCAAATATTTTACTAGTATCTTGGATTGATGCAAGAGCATGAAAAGACCAAAATAAACATAAAATTAACATTAATTTTTTCATTTTTCTAATTGTTTAATGCGTTCTTCTAATTGTAATATGTACAAAGTGAGTTCTTCAATTTTTTCTAATAAAACTTTATTGAGTTCTCCAAGTTCTACACCATTCTGTTCTACTTGTTTTGCACTAGGCACATTGGGTAAATGTTTATGTTTTTCTACAAAATTCTTCAATTCTTTTAAAGGCATCAAAGGATAGTTTTTATCAAAAACATAATCGGGAAAGTTATTGATAGTGGTAGTAATTCTTCTTGCATGAACGTCCCCGTTAGCTTTTACTTGAAAATTTTCTGTACCATTCAATCGTATCTCAAAAGCTGGTTCGGTTGAATTGCTGGTATTAATTTGGGTCCTTCCATCACCATAAACTTGAAAATTCGGAATAACATGGTCATTAGATGTATTTCTAATTAATAATGGTTGGGATTCTGAATGGTCTGTATAAATTGAAATTCCTCTTTTAGAATGATTTCCATAACTTTCTACTTCTATTACAGGCTGTGTGATATTATCATTTTTTGCTACCAATCCTTTATTGATAGTGGTTTTACCATAAATATCTATGGGTTTATTTTCATGATAATTAATTACCAAATTCGTTCCAAAACTGTTAATCACAGCATTTTGTCCATTTTGTCCTACTTCTAAACTGCCTGTATTCGTGGCATTGACATTCTGAAAATGAATTATAGCGTATCTATTCGTGGAATTATTCCTTCCTTGAATACGTACCAATGCTGAACCTTGTCCATAAAAATTATCAGGAAATACGGTTCCTATTCCAATTCGGTCTGCGTAAGCATAAAAAATAGGATGGGTAGATTGATTAATTTCCAAAATCGGCTCTGAATTTTGAGTGCTGTTAATTACAGTTCTACCGTCTCCATAAACAGAAAACGTTTTTTGATTGTTATGTAAGCCTTCAATAAATTTTTGAGTACCATCATTTAATGAAAAATTGAGTTGAGCGGCATAATTGGTAGTAGCAATACCAATTTTCTGAAAAACATGCAAATTTCCATCGGTTTCAATTCTTAAACGTTCTTCGTTGTTGGTTCTAAAATTTAAAGGAAATTCATTGATAGAACCTATAAATTCACAAGGTGGGTTATTGAGTAAACCTGTACCTGTTAGTGAGTTACCGTTGGTTTTCCAATAAGTAAATGTTGCAGAGCAATTAGCAGGTCTTGGGTCTGGTTTATATTCAGCACCCATATGAATAACCCCCAACTCATCTACGTACAACAAATACTTTTTTCCTTCAATGTTGGCTAAGCTGTCAATCCTGACTAAACCTGCTACATGTAACGCTTCTGAGGGTTGAGCTACCCCCACACCTACACGGGCATCCTGAGTAATCACCACATTACTAGTATTTGGTGGTGTCCAATCTTGTGCTTTTGCACTGTTAATAAAATTACAAATCATAGTGTGAATAATTAATAATTTTGTAATTACCCCCCCATCCCATTTTGGAACATAGATAATTTTACAATTTTTTTTATATTGGTTTACATTTTAATTATCTTTTTTGCATATATTTTAAAAATTTTTTTAAAGTTGTATAGATTTTTTAAAAAAATTTTTTATTATTATGACACTTTTTTTCTCGTGATTTAACACATATATTTTTTTACTTTTTTAATTTTTTTGATT
>CAZBPK010000159.1:0-3214 GCA_964493765.1 uncultured Bacteroidia bacterium
AATATCCTTAGGGCTTCATGATGAACAAAAAATTATTGATTTCATTGAAGAACTCAAAAATGAAAATTTTTTAAATGAAGAACGTTATGTAAAATCTTTTGTCAGAGGAAAGTTTAGAAATTGTGATTGGGGAAAACAAAAAATTCTCTATGAGTTAATGGCTCAAAATTTTTCTTCAAAACTTATTGAAATCGCTTTAATGGAAATTGATGATGAAGAATACCTTCAAAATTTATATCAATTAGCAAGGAAAAAATTACTATCTTTACAGAAAGATGAACATGCTTATAGGAAAACCCAAAAGTATTTATTTCAGAAGGGTTATGAAATTGAAAACATTCAAAAAGTTTTAAAAGAAATTCAAAAAAATGGATAATCAACAAATTATTGATTTAAGGTCAGATACATTAACAAAACCAACACAAGAAATGTTAGCCTTTATGCTGGAAGCAGAAGTTGGTGATGATGTTTTTGGTGAAGACCCAACAGTACAAAAATTAGAAAAAAAATTAGCCGATATGCTGGGAATGGAAGCGGGTCTTTTTTGTCCTTCTGGAACTATGACCAACCAAATTGCCATTAAAACGCATACACAACCAGGCGATGAAGTAATTTGTGAAGCTCTTTCTCATGTTTTTTATTACGAAGGAGGCGGGATTGCTTTTCATTCAGGATGCCAACCTCATGTTTTAGAAGGTAATTATGGTAGAATTACCGCTGAGCAAATACAAAAAGTCATAAGAATAGACGATATTCACCAACCTATTAGCCGTTTAGTTTGTTTGGAAAATACTGCTAATCGTGGAGGGGGAGCTTGTTATGAATTTCAAGAAATCTTAAAAATCCAAAAAGTTTGTGAACAAAATCATTTAGCTTTTCATTTAGATGGTGCCAGATTATTTAATGCTATTGTTGCTCAAAACGAAAATCCTTTGGATTATGGAAAAGTATTTGATAGTATTTCTATTTGTTTGAGTAAAGGATTAGGAGCACCTGTAGGCAGTGTGCTTCTAGGAAAAAAAGATTTTATAAAACGTGCCAAAAGATTTAGAAAGTTGATGGGGGGAGGTATGAGGCAAGCAGGATATTTAGCCGCTGCAGGAATTTATGCTATTGAAAATAATATTCAAAGGCTTTCCATAGACCATAAACATGCTAAAATCATTTCAGATACACTTTCAAAATCTTCTTTTGTAAAAGAGATTTTTCCCGTTCAAACGAACATCATTCTTTTTGAAGTAAAAACCGATATACATCCGTTAGAAATTATTTTAAAACTAAGAGAACATCAAATTTTGTGTTTACCTGTTGGGGAAAGACATATCCGCATGGTTACACATTTGAATGTTACGGAGTTGATGGTAGAGAAAGTAGTTGATGTACTTAAAAAGTTATAGAGGAATTGCAATTTTATTGCCTAGTATGCGTGAGGGATGCGAAGGGCACGAAGTGGCACTGCCTTTTGATGCTGAGTTTACCGAAGCAGAAAAAGGATTGCCGAAGCGAAAGCGAAGCCCGTAGCACCCCAACCCGCAGCGTAGCAAGGGGCACGCCCAAATAATTTTTATTATTACTTCACGCTTACCGTTGCAAAAATTGGAGTATTCCCTTTGAGGGTTAGTAAAAATTTACCTTTATAAGGAGCTTTCCATTCCCATTGATTGGGTGAAGTTTCTTTCAGAAAATCAGCAATTTTATTGCCTTCAAAGGTAGTAGTGTTTGAAATAACCACTTGAGGTTTATATTCACTCTCAATTTGAATGTTAAGACTTTGATTGTAATTTAATGCAATCCAATAGTCTTCATTTTTCCATTCATTTTTTTGATTTAATAATAAGGTAGAATGGTCTTTATTTGCAAATAGTTTTTGTGGTTGAGAAACTAAAGCACTCCAGCTGGGTGGGTTTAAGTTATCTAAATCAACCCAAATAGCAAACTCTCCAATTCCATAACTAAGCAAAAGAAAAAAAATAGACCCATAAATCCATAAATTGAGATTTTCTTTCATTTCATTTTTGTATTTATGAAATTGTTTTAGGGCTTTATCCAATGTTTTGAATTGCCAAACATGAAAATTTTTAATTTTGGAAAACCAATCCGTATTTAAATTTATGATATTCTCAGTTTCGCAATAGTCACAAGGAATACAGAAATGAGGATTTTGAGTATCTAAGGGTGCTCCACAGTTTCTACAAATAGGAAGTTTTTTATCATCATTAGAAAATTTAGCCATTAAATTGGTTTGAAGAGTAGTTTTTAAAACCAAGAAGTCTTTTACATAAGCGTTTAGAACCATGGGCAAAATAATGAGTAAAGTAAATAAAGCAAAAGTGATTAAGTAAATCCAACCAGCACCCAATGTATCCAAGTAGTTTATATGAATCATGGGTGCAATAGCCATGACCCCAAAGTAAAGGAAAAAGATTAAAGCCAAAGCCATCGCCCCTCCTAACCAAACAAAAATGGTAACTACTAAACTTATCATACTAAAAATTCCTTCTGCAAAATTGTTCCAAATCAACATCCATTTTTTAGGAGGAATAGAAATTTCTTTATAAACTTCCTCTGCTTGGTCTAATTGTTTTTGGCGTTCTAATTGCTTTTCTTTTAGTTTTCGGTAGCTTATAGGAATCACCACTTCTGATTGGCAGAAATCACAATGAGTAGTTTCTTGTGTAGATAAAGACACAGAGTTCCCACAATTTGAACACTTAATGGTATCGGTTAAGTTGAATTTATCAATTTCAGTTTGTTTAAATTCCATGGTATAGTTTCTGCAAATATAATACTTTTTAAACTTGGATGCAAGATTTGTAAAAAATTAAAGTAATAATGAAAAACTCAGACTTTTAATGAAAGGAAAATTATGAAAAAGCATTAAACAAATTGTTACTGAGAGTATAAAATTCTCAAAAAAAAATAAAAAAGATAAATAAAAAATTCAATGAACATAAAAAAATATTATTTTTGTTGTGTAAAAGTTTAAAGTTATTTATATGAAAAAATACTTATTAGGACTCATCGCTTTGTCATTAGCTCAAATGGTTAATGCACAGGGCAATAACAATGGAAATATTGATGGATTAGAAGAAATGGTAGAAAGAAAGGAATTTATGGTTCCTATGCCAGATGGAACAAGGTTAGCAACCGATGTATTTGTTCCTATTCTTCAAGATGATTTTACAGCGAACTTTAATTTATTTGGAACCAACAT
>CAZBPK010000160.1:0-2960 GCA_964493765.1 uncultured Bacteroidia bacterium
CTCTAAACTCTATTTGCAATTAATTTCTAATTTACTTTTAGTAATTATCAGAATAGCAAAAAATATTATCTTTCATTATTAATTTCAAAATTTTCAATAAAATTGCATTTTCGTAATTTATTTTAATTAAAATCAAAAAAAATCTTTTGAAAGATAACTTTCTCTAATATAGACTTTTTATGACTAATTTTGTAATATGAAATTTGAAATACAATCACCGTTTCAGCCTACGGGGGACCAGCCCCTAGCTATAGAACAATTAACCACGGGTATTTTATCTGGGGAAACCCATCAAGTTCTACTAGGCGTAACAGGTTCTGGAAAAACTTTTACTGTTGCTAACGTCATACAAAATATTCAAAAACCTACCTTGATTTTATCGCATAATAAAACTTTAGCTGCTCAATTATTTGCTGAGTTTAAGCACTTTTTTCCTAATAATTTAGTAGAATTTTTTATATCTTACTATGATTATTATCAACCTGAAGCCTATATTCCTGTTACGAATACTTATATAGAAAAAGATTTAGCCATTAATTCTGAAATTGAAAGGTTAAGAATCAGAGCTACTTCCGCTTTAATGTCTGGTAGAAAAGATGTGATTATTGTTTCTTCAGTTTCTTGTATTTATGGTATGGGGCGTCCAGAAGACTATGAAAAATCTGTCATCAAGATTCAAAAAAATCAAAAACTAGACCGTAACTCATTCTTGCTTCAATTGGTTTCTATCATGTATGCAAGAAATGACAAGGAATTTCCCAGAAGCACCTTTCGAGTACGCGGGGACTCTGTAGATATTCATCTCGCTTATATGGACAATCTAGGACTTAAAGTCCGTTTTTTTGGTAATGAAATTGAAGATATTTTTACTTTTGATGTTCTGAACGGCAATAAAATTGAGAAATTTGAAGAATTTGATATTTATCCTGCCAATTTATTTGTAACTTCAAGAGACACTTTAGAAGCCGCCATTCGTGATATTCAAGACGAATTACAACAACAAATTACTTATTTTGAAAAACAAGAACGTTGGACAGAAGCCAAACGTATTAAAGAACGTACGGAACTAGATATAGAAATGATGCGAGAAATTGGTTATTGTAAAGGTATAGAAAATTATAGTAAGCATTTAACTCGCAGAAAATCAGGAGAAAGACCTTATTGCTTATTAGATTATTTCCCTGAAGATTATTTAATGGTAATAGATGAAAGCCACGTTTCTGTTCCACAAATTCGTGCTATGTATGGTGGAGACCGTTCTCGCAAAATTGTTTTAGTTGAAAATGGATTTCGCTTACCTTCTGCTTTAGATAATAGACCTTTAAACTTTGAAGAATTTGAAAATATTGCCCCGCAAACCATTTATGTTAGCGCAACTCCTGGAGACTATGAAATAGAAAAAGCCAATGGTGTTATTGTTGAGCAAATTATCCGACCCACAGGGCTATTAGACCCGCCCGTTGAAGTACGCCCTTTATGGAACCAAGTAGATGACCTTATCGGCGAAATTCATGAAACCGTAGAACGTGGTAATAGAGTCCTAGTTACAACTTTAACCAAAAGACTCTCCGAAGAACTCGCTCGTTATTTCGCTGAACTTCAAATCAAAGCAAGATATATCCATTCCGAACTCGATGCACTAGAAAGAGTGGACTTGTTACAACAGTTCAGAGAAGGAAAATTTGATGTCCTTGTAGGAATCAATTTATTGAGAGAAGGATTAGACCTACCCGAAGTAGAACTCGTAGCCATTTTAGATGCTGATAAAGAAGGTTTCTTACGCTCTACACGCTCCTTTATTCAAATTGCTGGTAGAGCTGCAAGAAATGTTCAAGGAAGAGTAATTCTATATGCTGATAAAATTACGGATTCAATGCAAAAATTAATTGATGAAACCGAAAGACGCCGAAACAAACAAATTGAGTACAATTTAAAACATAATATTATACCTAAAACTGCTATGCGTTCCAAAGAACATACTCTCTCTAAAACCCTTGATGATAATCCTTTTGCACCCAAAGAAACCATTATTCATAAAGTAGCAGAAGACCCCATAAAATTTTTGAGCAAAGAACAACTCATTAAAGCAATAGATAATGCTAAGCAACAAATGTTTGAAGCAGCAGAAAAAGAGGATTTTTTACGTGCTGCTGCGTTTAGAGACGAAATGTTTACATTACAAAAAAGATTAGAAGAATGGATATAAACCAACCCCCGTTTAATTTATTTCTTTGTTGTTCTACTAATTGAATAATTTGTAAAAAATGCATAACAGCAACTTCATAAGCACAATTTTTTTGAGAAATTCTGTAAAATAATTCAAAATCAAAAAAACGCATGTGATTAGATTTTTTACTAAAAACAAGAAAAAATGGATATTTTTGTAGTATGAAAAAATCCTTGCCTATTGGTATCAATACTTTTAAAAACTTAATCCAATATAACTATGTGTATGTGGATAAAACCCCATTCATATACGAAATGACCAAAGGATTAGGTAAGTTTTTCCTTTCTCGTCCTCGTAGGTTCGGAAAATCTTTGTTAGTAGATACGCTCAAAAGTGTGTTTGAAGCCAAACAAGAACTTTTTCAAGGGCTATACATTTACGATAAATGGGACTGGAATACAACATTGCCCGTCATCAGATTTCATTTTGTGGTAAGTACATACTGTGATCGTCAGACAGTTATTGACAACTTGCAAGATAGGCTTAAAGTACCGTATTCTTTTTATGATGTGCAGGTCGACGACGGAAATTTGTCATAAGGGTTAAACACACTCATCCTTGAACTTCATAAAAAATATCAACAAAAGGTAGACATTCTGCTTGATGAATACGATAAACCGATTTTAGATTGTATTACTGACCACGAAACCGCACAAGCCAATCGGGAAATCTTGAATGGGTTTTATTCCGTCATCAAAGGGGCTGAGGAATCTTTACGTTTCGTGTTTTTAAC
>CAZBPK010000161.1:0-29495 GCA_964493765.1 uncultured Bacteroidia bacterium
TCATAGTAACAGTCACGTAAGTATGTGATTCACGGAGCGTGTTTTCTGACGCCGTATGGGGGATCTGGGGTGGATTTTTTTACAAGATTTAACAGCACGCGTCCACCATCGGTGTATTCAAAGTGTCGTTGTTCGACTACGGCAGATGTGTGGAAGAGACAAGCCATAGACGGTAGCGGGAATGCTTACGTGACGGGAGAGACAAATTCCATCAATTACGACATTACCGCAGGGGCGTTTCAGACGACGTATGGGGGATCTTGGGATGGTTTTGTTACGAAGTTGAACAGCACGGGTACGGCTTTGGTGTATTCCACCTATCTTGGTGGGAGTAATGAAGACAGGAGCAATAGCATAGCCATAGACGGTAGCGGGAATGCTTACGTGACGGGATATACAAATTCCACCAATTACGACATTACCGCAGGGGCGTTTCAGACGACGTATGGGGGATCTTGGGATGGTTTTGTTACGAAGTTGAACAGCACGGGTACAGCATTGGTGTATTCCACCTATATTGGAGGGAGTGGTGATGAGGAGGGATATGACATAGCCATAGACGGCAGCGGGAATGCGTACTTGACAGGATGGACAAGCTCCACCGATTACGACATTACCGCCGGGGCATTTCAGACAACGAATAGTGGTGGAGGATATTATTCGGATGTTTTTGTGACGAAAATATGTTTATCTTCTATTTCTCTAACTTCTGGTTCTGGCACGGATAATCAGACGTTATGTGTCAATACAGCGATAACAAATATTACTTATATGAGCGCAGGAGCCACGGGAGCTACATTTAGCGGCTTACCATCAGGTGTAACAGGTAATTACAGCGGAGGCAATATCACCATCAGTGGTACACCTACGGTAAGCGGAACATTTAACTATACCGTTACTTTAACGGGAGGCTGTGGCAACATAACCGCTACAGGCACCATTATGGTAAAACCAAATAATACAATTACGTTGACTTCTGGTTCTGGAACCGATAATCAGACAAGATGTATTAATACATCTATTATTCCAATCAGCTATTCAACTACTGGGGCTACGGGAGCCACGTTTAGCGGTTTGCCGCCAGGAGTAACAGGTAATTACAGCGGAGGTAACATTACTATCAGCGGTACACTTACGGTGACCGGAACATTTAACTATACCGTTACTTTAACGGGAGGCTGTGGCAACATAACCGCTACAGGTACAATTATTGTAAATCCGAATAATACAATTACGTTGACGTCTGGTTCTGGAACGGATAATCAGACAAAATGTATCAATACAGCTATTACTCCGATTACGTATTCTACAACTGGGGCTACGGGAGCAACGTTTAGCGGCTTACCGACAGGAGTAACAGGTAATTACAGCGGTGGTAACATTACCATCAGCGGCACACCGATGGTAAGCGGAACTTTTAATTACACCGTTACTTTAACGGGAGGCTGTGGCAACATAACCGCTACAGGAACGATTACGGTAAATCCGAATAATACGATTACGTTGACGTCTGGTTCTGGAACGGATAATCAGACAAAATGTATCAATACAGCTATTACTCCGATTACGTATTCTACCACCGGCGACGGGAGCAACGTTTAGCGGCTTACCGACAGGAGTAACAGGTAATTACAGCGGTGGTAACATTACCATCAGCGGCACACTTACGGTAATCGGCACGTATAATTACACAGTAACCTTAACGGGGGGCTGTGGTACGGCAACGGCTACTGGAACGATTACTGTTAATCCGAATAATAAAAGTATTACTTTAACTTCTGGTTCAAGCACGAATAATCAGACGTTATGTATCTATACAGCCATCACTCCAATCACGTATTCGAGTACTGGAGCAACGGGAGCGACGTTTAGCGGATTACCAACAGGAGTAGCAGGTAACTACAGCGGTGGTAACATTACTATCAGTGGCACACCAATAGTGAGCGGTACGTATAATTACACAGTAACCTTAACGGGGGGCTGTGGTACAGCAACGGCTACAGGAACGATTACGGTAAATCCGAATAATACGATTACCTTATCTTCTGGTTCTAGCACGGATAATCAAACGATTTGTGTGAATAAAAATATAGCAAGTATTGTGTATAGTATATCGGGAGCCACGGGAGCATCAGTAAGCGGTTTGCCGCTAGGGGTAACATATAGCTTTAATTCCGGTGTATTAATGATAAGTGGCACACCTACAGTAAGCGGAACGTATAATTACACCGTTACTTTAACGGGAGGCTGTGGCAATGTAACAGGAAGGATTACGGTAAGACCCAATAGTACGATTACTTTATTGTCTCCTAGTGGCACGGATAATCAAAACGTATGTAGGGATAACAATATGACAAGTATTGTGTATAATGTAACAGAAGTCTCGGGAGTTTCAGTAATCGGTTTGCCGCCAGGGGTAACATATAGCTTTAATTCCGGTTTATTAATCATCAGCGGCACACCTACAGTAAGCCGCACATATAATTATAAGGTAAACTTAATAGGGGGCTGTGGTACGGCAACCGCTACGGGAACGATTATCGTTGATATATGCAATGGAATCCAAACTGCTTCTGCACCAGCTTCATGGAAGGTTTATCCCAATCCCAATAAAGGTATCTTCTTCATCCATTCCGAAAAACCTGCTATTTTTGAATTAATGGATATTACAGGCAAACATATCAATACTTACCGTACCCAAGGCACTGCCTTACAGGTAAATGAAAACCTTCCCGCAGGGATGTATTTTGTCCGTGAAAAAGAAACAGGTTTGACACAGAAAATTATTGTGGAGTAAATAAAGTTCAAGGAATAAACTTTGTAGGCAGGCTAAAACCTGCCTTTTTTTGTGTGATTGGGGTAATTGCTATTTTACAAAAAAATAAAAAAATCTTTCATGAATAGCAAAAACCTTTTAATTTTGCATGCAAACTTGCTGTCAATTCTTAGGCTATAGGCAGCTTGTTAAAAATTAAAATTTTATCATTTACATTAATTATTATTATTATGAATGTTCTCAAAAACCCTGATTTCTATAGACCTAAAACTTACATGATGCTATTAGCAGTTCTATGTACTTTTTTTTCTGTAATTTTTTCTTTCGTTGAAATTAATTCTGAGGGTTATTCATTAACAGGGCTGGTTAATATTGAATCTAAAATTGTTTCAGAATTAGCTAAAAACGAAATTTGGAAAATACAAATTGCTTTTACTATGGCAGTAATAACAGGAATGACAACCCTGTATGGAATCACAATTCCTAATGAAAGAACTAAACAAATGAAATTTTGTTTATTCGGTACCTTTCCTGCAATGTTTCAGTTTTTATTAATGTATCAATTTGTAGAATCCATAAAAGGTAACTTGATTTATATAGGTCTCATTTTCCCTATTCTTGCTGTTATATTTTTGTTTATTGCTAGAGTTTTTTTGAGAATAGATGAAGACAAAATCAGAAAAATGAATCGCCTCTGGTAGTAATGAACAGATGATATTTTTTTGCATTTTTTTAAAAACAATTAGATTTAAAAAAATATTTTTGTAATTCGTTTTAAAATATCTAATTTTGCATTCTGAAAATTCTTATGCCTAAGAAAATAATCGTTTGTGTAGATGACGAAAAAGTAATTTTAACCAGCTTAATTAGCCAATTGAATAATACCTTTGGTAGCCAATATATTTATGAAGGTTTTTCAAGTGCTGAAGAGGCTTGGGAATATATAGATGAAATTTACTCAGAAGGATTAACAGTTGATTTGATTATTTGCGATTGGTTGATGCCTAGAATTAAAGGTGACGAATTTTTAATTAGAGTTCATAGACGTTTTCCTGACGTAAAAAAAATTATGCTTTCGGGTCAAGCGGATATTGATAGTGTAGAAAAAGCTAAACAAGAAGCCAACTTGTTAAAATTTATCTCTAAACCATGGGAAAAAGATGAATTAATGTCTGAGGTTTCCAAAGCTTTAGCTTAATCAATTTTATGTCCAAAAAAATTATTCTTTGTGTTGATGATGAAAAAATGGTTTTAGATGCCTTAGTTTCTCAACTACAAAAAGAATTTCAAATTAATTATGTTATTGAAATCGCAGAAACTTCTTTTGATGCATGGGATATTATTCATGAAGCAGAAGAACTCAATCAAATAATTGCTATCATCATTAGCGATTGGCTTATGCCTATAGAAAAAGGCGATGAATTTTTAATTTCTGTCTCAAAGCAGTACCCCAGCTTACCTTTAATCATGCTGTCTGGTCAAGTAGATGATGAATCTTTAAATAGAACCCAAAATTATTCTAACTTAAAAGCATTTATACGAAAACCTTGGGATAAAAATGAATTGATAGAAAATATTCGTAAATTTGCTTTATGATTCATTTATGTTTATTGGGTTCAACGGGTTCTATTGGAAAACAAACCTTACAAGTTGCCAAAGAACATGCTGATAAAATTCGTATTGTTGTCATTACTGCTCAAAAAAATGCAGATTTACTCATCCAACAAGCTATTGAATTTTTACCAGAATTTGTGGTCATTGTAGATGAAAATTATTATTCCAAAGTAAAAGAAGCCTTAATTTCTTATCCAATTCAAGTTTTAACCGGAAAACAATCTCTAAATGAGGTAGTTACATTATCACAAGTTACTCATGTATTAACTGCATTAGTTGGATTTTCGGGTTTAGAACCCACTATAAATGCAATTCAAAATAAAAAAACTATTGCACTTGCAAATAAAGAAACCTTAGTCGTTGCGGGTCAATTAATCAATGAACTTTTGATTCAAAATCAAGTAAAAATGCTACCCGTTGATTCCGAACATTCAGCAATTTTTCAATGCTTAATTGGCGAAAATTTAGAGGAAATTCATAAAATTTATTTAACAGCTTCTGGAGGTCCCTTTAGAACTTTTAACTATGAGCAACTTCAAAATGTTACTCCTGAACAAGCCTTAAAACATCCCAATTGGTCTATGGGAAGTAAAATTACTATTGATTCAGCAACTTTGATGAATAAAGGTTTAGAAGTAATTGAAGCAAAATGGCTTTTTCATTTAAAAAATGAACAAATTGAAGTAGTCGTTCATCCTCAATCTATTGTGCATTCTATGGTAGAATTTCAAGATGGAAGCATTAAAGCTCAATTAGGTATGCCTGATATGAAATTACCCATTCAATATGCTCTTTCCTATCCTACTCGTTGGACAAATTCTAACTATAAAAAGTGGAATTTTTCTACCCATTCTCAATTAACTTTTGAAAAACCTAATTTAGATCTTTTCCCTTGCTTGGATTTAGCCTTTCATTCTTTGAAAAAAGGAGGAAATACATCTTGTGTTTTAAATGCTGCTAATGAAATTGCTGTTGACCAGTTTCTCAAAAATCAAATTTCTTTTCTGAATATTCCTAAAACTATTGAAAAAGTCCTTGGAAAAATTTCTTATATTGAGAATCCGTCCTTAAATGACTTATTAGAAAGTGATGAAATTGCACGCAACCTTGCTTTAGAATATTGTTAATTGAAACCTATGGAAATATTTGATGCTTTAAATGGAAATCTAATTTCTCATAAAAAAGTACCCAGAAGCCAAATATATGCAGATGGAATTTTTGAAACCATTGCTGTTTACAAAAGTAAAATATTGTGGTTTCAGAAACATTTTCAACGGTTTATGCGTGGAGTGAGAACCCTTAAATACGAACTTCCTGAAGGTTTTTCTGATAATGTACTAAAATCTCAAATCCAAGATTTAATTCAACTTAATAACATTCAAAATGGTAGAGTTCGTGTTTTATGTTCAAGAAAAGAAGGTGGTCTATTCTACCCCATGGATAACGAAGTAAATATTTTAATTCAAACTTTCCCTCTTAAAGAAATTTATGCATGGAAAAATGAGGGTATTAAAGTTGGTATTTTTGACCAAATTTTACTTTATCCCACTCTCCTAAAACAATTTAAAAATTGTAATTCCCTTCCTTATGTTTTAGCTGCTCATGACGCTTTTTCCCGCCAATTAGATGACAACATCCTTTTATCTTATCAAAACCAAATTTCTGAATTAAGTAATTCTAATTTGTTTTTTGTGATGAAAAATCAATTATTCACTCCCGATTTGAATACCGGTTGTTTGCAAGGAACTATGAGAGAAACAATCTTAGAATTTGCTGAAAAACTTTTTATTCCTACCAAAAAAGACTCTATTTCAGTAGAAGGGCTTCATGAAGTAACCGAAATTTTTGCTACAAATGCTATTCATGGTATTGTCCCTATTCGTTTTGTTCAAGGGGTTTCTAAAACTTTTTCTACTTCTCATAATGAAATTACTCGTTTGTTATACGAAGAACTTCTAAAAGCTAGAGAATGAAAAATATAGTTTTGAAGTTTTTTCTTCAAATTTTACTTTTGATAATCACTTTATTTGTTGGTTTTTGGATAGGAAAACAACTTGGAATTTATTTTTCACCTCAAAAAACTGAAGAACACTTTCAAATCATTGAATCTATTAAACCGATTGCTAAAATCGCAACCTTTAAGCTACACCAATTGGAAGAATTAGATTGGTCTAATGAAACTCAAAACAAAGTAACCAACTTTCTCTATGCAAAAAAATTACAAATATCTGTTCCAATCATAGCAACTTATGGATATGATTTAGATAGCACAAATTTTCTGTATCATATTCAAAATGATACCTTGAAACTTTCTGTAACAAAACCTAAATTGCTAAGTTTTGAAGTTTTATGGAATGAAAAAAAAGTTTTTTCAGAAAAAGGTTTATTACAATTTGAAAACGATCATCAATTTGATGCACTAGAAAGATTGGTTTTTGAACAAAAATTGAAAAAATATGAAAATCTATTTTCTGCATTGAAAAAAACAAAAGAAGTTTTTGAAAATCAAATGGTTAAATTTTATAAAAATCTTGGATTACAGGTAAAGATTCTTGAAAATTAAATTTTGGCATAATGTTTGATATTTTGAAAAAAGTTTTTTAAAATTTAATTTCAAAAGTCATGTTAAATTACAATTATTTATCCAAAGCATGGATGCTCATCTTGGTAGCATCATTAGGTTTGTTTTCTTGTAAAAAGAAAGACGATACCCCCAGTAACAACAATAATAACAATAACAACACGCAAGGGAAAAAGTATCTCTTACAAATTGAACAAGGAGCAAGAGTCATTCAAACTACACAAACTATTACTTACACTGCAAGGTTAGTGGATTCAAATGGAAATGTAACTGCCGCAACAGGGGTAACTTGGACTTCTTCAAACACGGATGTAGCAACCATTGCTAGTAATGGAGAGGTAACTCCAAGGGGTGTTGGTGGAACCACAATTACTGCTCAAGTATCTAAAGATGGCGGAACTTACACCACTTCTGTTCCTTTAAGAGTTGAAGTTACGCAAGCTTTTGTAGTAAATCCTGCAGCAATTTTAATGTTTGTGGACGAAGAAGTTCCTTTAACTCCAGTAATGTTAAGTGAAAATGGTGTTAATGTAGGAGTAAATAATTTTACTTATAGCATTGAAACAGGTGCCAATTATATTACTTTAACTGGTAGCGTTGTAAAAGGAAAAGCTCCCGGTTATGCAGAAGTGAAAGTAACTGCAAGTACTTCTAATGGTAATCCTTATGTTATTGTACCTATTCAAGTACTTGGCATTCCTCAAGTGGAAGTTCCCGTAGTAAGAGTAGAAGTCAGACCAGCTTCTAATAATGTTGATGATGTACAAATATTTAGAGGTGAAGAATTACAATATAATGCAAAAGCGTATAACGCAAATAACCAGCAAGTTACTGAAACTTTTACTTGGTCTATTTTAGACCCCAATATTGCGAGCGTAGATGCTAATGGAAAAGTGAAAGGTTTACAGCCCGGAGAAACCAAAGTTCAAGCAATGACCAAAGGCATAATCGGTCAGGCAGATGTAATTGTTACTCCTGATACCGTAGTAGTTGTTACTCCTTTTTATACTCAAGTAGCCGCTGGCTCAACCAAACAGTTCACTGCTAAAGTTTATAACCAAAGAACTCAACAAGAATTAACAGGTGTTCCTATTACTTGGGAAACTCCAAATTATCCTGCTCCTTTTGATATGTTCAATATCGGTACAGTAAATTCTTCAGGGCTATTATCTGTAAAACAAGATGCAACTCCGGGTATGGTTTCTTTTGTTGCGGCTAGTATTACTGGAAAACCTGAATATGGTTCCGTAGGTACTGTTATGATTGATCCTTTTGGTGGTGGTGGTAATTGTGGTACAGATAATCCCAGTGTTGCTTCTATCCGAATTAATAATGGCTCTACGATTAACATTAGTTTATCTAGTGGTGGTACCGTGCAAGTAAACGCTGATGCTCTGAACTCAACTGGCGGAGTAGTTTCTGGGGTAACTCTAAATTATAGTTCAAGTGATACAGCAGTATTTATGGTGGATAGTGATGGTGTAATTACTCCTGTTGCACCCGGAACAGCAACTTTAACTGTATGTATTGGTAGCAAATCAGCTACAGCTACTGTAAACGTAACGTTCTAATACTTTTAGATACAAACGATAAATTTTGGAGGTAGATTGGTTCTACCTCTTTTTTTTGTTAATAAATGCTTGTAAACTGATAAAAAATAATCACAACTTTATGCACATATCTGTGAATTATGGTAGATAAATATATGTGAATTTTTTTTGATAACTGACAAATTGTCTTTATTTTTGTAGCTTACAAATACTAATCTAAAATGAAGACGAAAATTACTCAAAAAGTATTTGAACCTATACTAGAAAAAAACATAGATGAAAGTAAGCAAGGTCTTGCTTATGAAAATATTATTAATCAAAATTCTACCAAAAAAGCTTACATAGAAACTTATGGCTGTCAAATGAATTTTTCTGATACAGAGATTATTGCATCTGTTCTCAAGGATTTGGGCTACGGTTTCACGGGAAATGTATTAGAATGTGATTTGGCTTTAATCAACACTTGTAGTATTCGTGAAAACGCTGAAGAAAAAGTTTGGAATAAACTCAAAGAATTAAAAGGAGTGAAAAAGAAAAACCCTGATCTTTTAGTGGGTGTGATGGGATGTATGGCGGAAAGGCTAAAATCTAAACTTTTAGAACAAGAAAAATTGGTAGATATTGTTGTGGGTCCTGATGCCTATAGAGATTTACCCAAACTCATTGAAAGTGCAGAGAGTGGAATAAAAAGTATTAACGTTTTGCTCTCACGTGAAGAAACTTATGCAGACATATCTCCTATTCGTTTAAATACCAATGGTGTTTCTGCATTTATTTCTATTATGCGTGGATGTAATAACATGTGTACATTTTGTGTAGTACCCTTTACAAGAGGTCGTGAAAGAAGCCGCGACTATCAATCCATTTTAAATGAAGCTCAAGAACTTTTTGATAATGGCTATAGAGAAGTAACTCTTTTAGGACAAAATGTTGATTCCTATAAATATCAAGATTGCAATTTCGCACAATTGTTAGAAAAAGTTGCTTTAATAAGCCCAGAGTTAAGAGTGCGTTTTTCTACCTCACATCCCAAAGATATTACTGATGATGTGCTTTTTACCATGAAAAAATATGATAACATTTGTAATTATATTCACCTTCCTGCACAATCTGGTAATACAGAAATTTTAGAAAAAATGAATCGTGGTTATTCTCGTGAATGGTATATCAATAAAGTAAATAGAATTAGAGAAATTATTCCTGATTGTGCTATTTCTACCGATATTATTGTAGGTTTTTGTGGTGAAACAGAAGAACAATTTCAAGATACTGTCTCTTTAATGGAATGGGCAAAATTTGACTTTGCGTATATGTTTTTTTATTCAGAAAGACCCGGAACCCCAGCTGCCAAAAAATTTGTTGATGATATTCCAGAGGTTGAAAAAAAACGTAGATTACAAATTATCATTGATATTCAAACTAAAAATAGCTATCAGAGTAATCTAAATGATTTAAACAAAACCTTTAAAATTTTAATTGAAGGAGATTCTAAAAAATCTTCATTAGATTTTTGTGGCAGAAATGACCAAAATAAAATGGTTATATTTAAAAAACAAGATGGTTTTCAACCCGGTGATTATGTTAATGTTAAAGTAAATCAAGTTACCTCAGCAACTTTAATAGGAGAAATTGTATGAACAATAGAGACAGCATAAAACAACGTTTTGGTATTATAGGAAATAGTGATTTGCTAAATCAAGCGGTGGATATTGCTGTTCAAGTTGCGCCCACGGAAGTTACTGTTTTAATTAATGGTGAAAACGGTACAGGTAAAGATGTATTCTCTAAAATTATTCATCAATTAAGTTTAAGGAAGCACAAAACCTTTATAGCCATAAATTGTGGTGCTATTCCAGAAGGTACAATTGATTCTGAATTATTTGGGCACGAAAAAGGATCATTTACCTCTGCTTATGAGTCCAGAAAAGGTTATTTTGAGGAAGCTAATGGAGGTTCTATATTTTTAGACGAAATTGCAGAAATGCCTCTTCCCACTCAATCACGTTTGTTACGTGTATTAGAAAATGGAGAATTTATTCGTGTTGGTTCTTCAAAAATTCAAAAAACCGATGTGAGAATCGTAGCAGCTACCAACAAAAACCTAATAGAAGCCATCAGAGAAAATAAATTTCGAGAAGATTTATATTTTCGTTTAAATACCGTTACTATTTATGTTCCACCATTAAGAGAAAGAAAAGAAGATATTGAAATTTTGTTTCGTTATTTTGCTGTACAATTTGCAGAAAAATATTCCAAAAAACCCATAAGACTTACGCCCTCTGCTTTACAAATACTTCAAAAATACCATTGGCCAGGAAATGTTAGAGAATTAAGAAATTTTGTTGAAAAAATTACGGTTCTCATTCAAAATGAACAACTTACTGATGATGATTTGTATCAATATTTACCTTTTACAGAAAATTCCTTTCCAGTTATTACCCAACTACCTGTTTCTTTGAATAATTCTAATTTTCAACAAAAAAATGGTTCCTTAGAAACTGAAATTATTCTAAAAGCCTTGATTGAAATAAAAAAAGAAATTCAAGAAGTAAAAAATCAAATTTTTGAGCTTTCATTAAAATCTGAGGATTTGAATTTAGAAAGTAATAATCACGATAATTCATTTCAAAAGTTTTATACTGATAACAAAATCAATGAATTACCTATGTTAGATGAGAGCCTTTCTTTAGAAAAAAAAGAAAAGGATATGATTGTTCGGGCTTTACATAAATACAAAAGTAACCGAAAAAAAGCTGCTGCTGAATTAGGAATTTCCGAAAGAACTTTGTATAGAAAAATTAAACAATACGATTTGGAGCAATTATGAAAATACTGTTTATTCCTATCATTTTAATGGCGATATTTTTACAAGGGTGTTGGTATTCTTTTACGGGAGTCAGCATTCCCAATGAAATGAAAACCTTAAAAATTGAAAATTTTACTAATACATCAGAATTAGTAATTCCTGCTTTTTCTCAATTATTTTCACAAAAGCTTAGGGATAAATTTTTAGCACAAAGTAATTTAAAGCAAATAGAGGGTGATGCTGATTTGATAATAAAAGGAAATATAATTGGTTATCAAATTGCTCCTATTGCTTTACAAGGTAATGACCGTGCCGCTCAAAATCGTTTAACAGTGAATATCGAGTTTCAACTCATATCTAATAAATTTGAAGATTACAATAAAGTTTACAACGTTAGTAACTTTGTTGATTTTACCTCAGCCTATTCAAGTGCTGAAAGTCAATTAATACAAGAAATTTCTGAAAAACTAAGTCAAGATATTTTTAACAAAACCTTTTCCAACTGGTAAACCATGATTCCTTTAGAACTATTTAAAAAATCAAAAGAAGAAAAATTATCCGCAATGGAAGCTAAATGGGTAGAAGATCAACTCAAAATCTATCCTTACTTTTCTATGCTTCATTTTATTCATGCAAAAGTTGCACATCATAATAACAAGGATAATTCTAAAGATTTAGCCTCAATTGCTTCTATTTATTCTAATGATAGAAAAAAAACTGCTAACTATATTCAACAAAGTTTAAAAACCATCTTTAAACCTTCTTCTGAAATTCTTAATGAAATTCCTGCTACAGAAGAAAAAGTTGAAAAAGTTGCAATTACAAAAGAATATATTCCCAAAGGACCTAGAGTAGGAATGATTGATTGGAAAATCCAAACGGTTATTCAAATTAGGGTTCAAATGTTTACTCATATTACTAAATTATTGACTCAAGAAATGGAGAATTTTAAAAAACCTAAAATCTCTAATGAGTCTAATTTTAATCCATTATCCTTAAATCTCGCTGAGAACATATTGAATTTATTAAATATCAATTTGTTAGAGTTAGCTACTAATCCTAATATCAATCCTTCAGGTGTAATGGCTAATTCTGAAGTTCCTACCATAAAAGAAAAAGAACAAAATGTAAAAGGTGATACCAAAACTGATTTTTTTGCTGAAAAATTAGCCAAGCTTCGTGAAACCAACGAAGAACTTAAAAAACTCAAAAAAATTACTTCTGATTCAATGAAGCGTTTTGTTGAACCTAATTTTGATAAACGTACCTACATTACTGAAATTGATGAAGAAATCTTTAATGCAAAATTAGAAGAACAAAAACAGAAAGTTAGTGAGGAAAATAGTCTCAATCCGCCGGTTGTAAAAAAACAAGATAATGTTGAAGTAATTGAAAACCAAAATGTTGTTCAGAAGGTACCAGAAATCAAACCCATTGTTGAAGAAAAACAAGAAGTTAAACAAGAGATAAAAAATACTGAATCCAAAAAACAAAATATTATCCAAAATATTACTTCTGATTCCATGAAGAGGTTCAAACCTTTGACTTTTGAAGAAGAAGTGCCAAACAATATTCAAGAAACAACTCAAATTGAAAATATTGAGGTTCCAACAAATAATAATCCTCTTGTTGAGGAAAATGTTGTAAAAGAGGAAGTTAAAACTGAGAAAAATCAAAAATCACAAGAACCCCTTCAAAATATTTCTACAGACTCATTTAAACGTTTTGTGCCTTTAGAAATTGAGCCTACGGAATCTAGCAAAAAAGAAACTCCAATCCAAAAAAAAGAAATTATTAATGAAAATATCCCCAAAAATATCTCAACGGATTCTTTCAAACGTTTTGTAACACCTGAGTTTGACTTAAAATCAGAATCTCTAAAATCAAAAAATTTAGAACAATCCATACAGAATAAAGAAACTTCCTCTGGAAATCAAGAAGTTATAAATGAAGTAGTTAAGAAATCGAAAGTTGATAACACAATAAAAAAATCAGAACTTACAGGGAAACAAGATTCTCTGAAAAGATTTGTGGAACCTGAGTTTGATAACGTTATTAAAACTCCTAAACAAGAAGATACCTCTCTTTCTCGTTTTGTTAAACCTGAATTTGATGAAAATTCTAAAAAATCCTTTAAAACTGAAGATACTGTAATTGAAGTTCAAAGCACTAAATATGTAATTGAATTAGTGGTAAAAAAAGATAAAATTCACCATTACTTCAAAAAAGATATAGTTTCAAAAATAATTGAAGTTCATCCTGAACTTACAGAAAATCCTATTTTAGAAACCCTTAATGAAAGTCCCGTTTTAGAAACCATTAATGAAAATCCTGCTATTGAAACTGTTACAGAAAGTCCCGTTTTAGAAACTGTTACAGAAAGTCCCGTTTTAGAAACTGTTACAGAAAATCCTGTTTTAGAAACTGTTACAGAAAATCCTGTTTTAGAAACCGTTAATGAAAATCCTGCTATTGAAACTGTTACAGAAAGTCCCGTTACAGAAACTGTTACAGAAAATCCTGTTTTAGAAACTGTTAATGAAAGTCCTATTATTGAAACTGTTAATGAAAGTCCTGCTTTTGAAACCGTTACAGAAAGTCCCGTTTTAGAAACTGTTACGGAAAGTCCTATTATTGAAACTGTTACGGAAAGTCCTATTATAGAAACCGTTAATGAAAATCCTGTTTTAGAAACTGTTACAGAAAGTCCTGTTTTAGAAACTGTTACTGAAAGTCCTATTATTGAAACTGTTACTGAAAGTCCTATTATTGAAACCGTTAATGAAAATCCTGTTTTAGAAACCGTTACAGAAAGTCCTGTTTTAGAAACTGTTACAGAAAGTCCTGTTTTAGAAGCCGTTACAGAAAATCCTGTTTTAGAAACTGTTACAGAAAGTCCAGTTTTAGAAGCCGTTACAGAAAATCCTGTTTTAGAAACTGTTAATGAAAGTCCTATTATTGAAACTGTTAATGAAAATCCTGTTACAGAAACTATTACAGAAAATCCTGTTTTAGAAACCGTTACGGAAAGTCCCGTTTTAGAAACTGTTACGGAAAGTCCTGTTTTAGAAACTGTTAATGAAAATCCTGTTTTAGAAACTGTTACAGAAAATCCTGTTTTAGAAACTGTTACAGAAAATCCCGTTTTAGAAACCGTTAATGAAAATCCTGTTTTAGAAACTGTTACAGAAAATCCTGCTTTAGAAACCGTTACGGAAAGTCCTATTTTAGAAACTGTTAATGAAAGTCCTGCTTTAGAAACTGTTACAGAAAGTCCAGTTTTAGAAACTGTTAATGAAAGTCCTGTTACAGAAACCGTTAATGAAAATCCTGTTTTAGAAACTGTTAATGAAAGCCCTGTTACAGAAACCGTTAATGAAAATCCTGTTGAATCAGAAATACAAAAGCCTTATCATGAATTAATTAATATTGAAAGGTTGGAAAATAGAATTGCAGGTCATAAGAAAAAGGCGGAGATAATAGGAAAAAAAGCACAAGTTTCTTCAGAAATTACACTAAAAAGTTTACAAAATAAGTTTTTACAAAGTATAATTAAAGCGAAACCCGATAAAAAGGAAAAAGAAACTGTTAGCTCTACTCATGAAACTGAACTAATTATTTCAAAAAATAATAATATAGATGATATATTGGAAAAAATCAAACAATTAGAAAATAAGTTTTCAAGTATTCAGCAATTAGAAAATAAAAACGATTCTTTCCAAATTATTGAACAAGAAAATGAAGATAATCATGATTTAAGTGATGAAATAATCACAGAAACCATGGCAAAAATCTTTTTGGTACAAGGGGATATTCTAAAATCCATAAAAATTTATAAAAAGTTAATGGAAAGAAACCCCAAAAAACGAGAGTATTTTGAGCAAAAAATAAAGGAAATAGAGTCCAAATAAAATGGATAGAAATAAGCTTTTGTTGTATTTATGGATTGGCATATTAGTATTTTTAATAATTGGTTTTGTATTTTTTAAAGGATTCATGGGTTTGCTTTGGAAATCTATGTTTAGCTTTAATGGATTAATTTTACTTTTTACTCGTATTTTTTCATTTTTGATTATAAGTAGAATACTCTACATAGTAATTTTGTTTTTTTTGATATATTGGATTTATAAAAGTTTAAAAAGCAAATCATAGTCAAGCAAAGTTTGATAATAAGCGTGAGGGATGTGTAGGGCACGAAGTGGCACTGCCTTTTGACGCTTTTGAAAAAAGTGGAAAAAGGATTGCCGAAGCGAACAGAGAAGCCCGAAACCAGCCCGACCTGAGCGCAGCGAAGGACACGCCCAAATCTGCTAAATAGCTTTAAAAATTCTAAATTGTAATCAAGGTTACTTTAAACTTCTTGAAAAATTTCTATATTTGCATTTTGATTATAGAAAATGAAATTTGGAGTTGTTACGTTTCCGGGTTCAAATTGTGACCAAGATTTAATCTATGTATTGCAAAATATTTTAAAGCAAGAAACTGTTAATTTATGGCATAAATCACAGGATTTAGAAAATTGTGATATGGTTTTTTTGCCCGGCGGTTTTTCTTATGGAGATTATTTAAGAACAGGCGCTATTGCCAGATTTTCTCCAATTATGAAAGAAGTAATGGCTTTTGCGAATAAGGGAGGTTATGTCATGGGAATTTGTAACGGTTTTCAGATTTTATGCGAATCTGGTTTACTTCCCGGAGTTTTAATCCGTAATAAAAATATGCAGTTTATTTGTGAAAATGTTTTTATCAAACCTGTAAATAAAAATACCCTTATAACGCGTAATATCCAAAAAGAAACTTTGAAAATTCCTATAGCCCATGCCGAAGGAAATTATTATTGTGATGAAAAAACTCTTCAATCCATACAAGAAAATGAACAAATTTTATTTCAATATTGTGATTGGAATGGTAATGTAAATGAAGAAGTTAATCCGAATGGTGCTTTAATGAACATAGCGGGAATTACTAATAAAACCAAAAATGTATTTGGAATGATGCCACATCCAGAACGTGCAGCAGATAAATGGTTAAGAAATGAAGATGGTCTTCAATTGTTTACTTCAATACTTCAACAAACTGTTAGTTTATGAAAAAATTAGGAATTTTCATTGTACTTTTCATTTTTCAATTTGTCCAATTACAAGGTCAAATTACCAATGCTATTACTTGGAAAAATACATTATCTAATGAAAATCCAAAGGTAGGAGAAGAAGTTACCTTAATTATGGAAGCCAAAATTAAAAAGGGTTACCATATTTACTCTTCCAAACGTTCAGCTAAAGATTCTTATATGCCTACGGAATTGATTTTGGATAAAGTTGCTAAAGGTGTTCAAATGATTGGCAAGTTAGAAGAATTGGGAGAGCTTCATAAACAATATGATGAAGTTTTTGAAGATGATATGTATTTTTACGAAGATAATGTGGTTTTTAAACAAAAATTAAAAATTACTTCAAAAGAAGTCAATATTCGTGGGGTTTTAAAATACCAAATTTGTGACACCATGCAATGTGTTCCAGGTGATAATGAAATTAAATTTCAAATTAAAGCTATTGCAGAAGGTAATCAAACAAAATTGGACAATCAAGAGCAAAAGGCAGATAATCAACAAAATATAATTAAAGATACTACTCAACAGTCTCAAAATACAGAAATTCAACAGAATGATAATCAAAATATTCTGAAAGAAAAAAAAAACTCTGATACTCAATCTGTAGAAGTAAAGAATTTAGGAATTGCCACAATTTTTTTGGAAGCTTTTTTATTTGGCTTAATTTCTTTATTAACTCCTTGTGTTTTTCCGATGATTCCAATGACGGTCTCTTTTTTCACGGATAAAAAGAAAAAAGGAAATGAAAATTTATCTCAAGAAGAGAAAAAAAAGAAACAAGCAAAAGGAATAAAAAATGCTTTGATTTTTTCAGGTGCTATTATTTTTATTTATACATTTTTAGGATTATTGATTACCATTTTATTTGGCCCCCAAACCTTATATAAGCTATCTTCTGACCCTTGGGTCAATTTATTTTTCTTTGCCATGGTATTAATTTTTGGTTTGTCTTTTTTAGGCTGGTTTGAAATTACCTTACCAAGTTCATGGGTCAATGCTATTGATAAAAAAAGTAATTTTAAGAGAATTATATCAGTGGGAGATTCTGAACTATATAAGGTGGGTGATTTAGTGGATATTACTAAAATTTCAGAAGAAAATCGTAAATTAAAAAAAGAAGGGAAGCAACTCATTTCCTTTGAAGAGAATATGAGTTTAAGTGGAATATTTTTTATGGCACTCACTCTGGCATTGGTTTCTTTTTCTTGTACAGGACCCATTATTGGAACTTTATTAGTGAATGCCGCCAGTGGAGAAGTAGCTGGACCTGTTGTTGGAATGTTAGGATTTTCATTAGCTTTTGCTTTACCATTTGGTTTATTTGCCATGTTTCCTTCTTGGTTAGATTCTCTACCCAAATCTGGTGGTTGGTTAAATACCGTAAAAGTTGTTTTGGGATTTTTAGAAATTGCTTTAGCCTTAAAATTTTTGTCTAATACTGATTTGGTATGGCATTTAGGAATTTTAGATAGAGATGTTTATTTATCTGCTTGGATAGTCATTTTTACAATGCTTGGGCTTTATTTACTTGGCTTTATTATGCTTCCTCATGATGATAAAGTAGAAAAGCTTTCTGTTCCTCGTTTGATGATGGCAATTCTTACTTTTTGGTTTGTGTTGTATATGATTCCGGGCATGTGGGGTGCGGATTTAAAACTTTTATCAGGTTTTTTACCTCCCATTCATGATAACATGGGAGTAAGAATTTTAGATGGTACTGTTATTGGTGCACTCAAAAATGCTTCAGAAAATGAAATTTGCCAATTACCTAGAAAATATGAACACCTGAAAAAAGATACTCCTCCAGGATTTTGTACTTTCTACGATTTAGAAGAAGCTCAAAAATATGCAAAAAAAGTCAATAAGCCTTTATTCATAGATTTTACAGGTCATACCTGCGTGAATTGTAGAGACATGGAACAAAATGTTTGGACTGATAAAAGAGTAAAAAACCTTTTAAACAAGGAATTTGTAATGGTTTCATTATTTGTAGATGATAGAGAACCTTTGGAGCAACCTATTGAAAAAGATGGTAAAACGATACGTTATATTGGAGACCAATGGCTTCATTTACAACAAACTCAATACAATACCAATGCTCAACCCTATTACGTCATTACGGATTCTGAATTAAACAATTTAGTAGAGCCTCGTGCTTACAATAAAGATAAAGAAGCGTATTTACAATTTTTACAGGAGGGTTTAAAAAATTTTAAAAAATAATTCCTATTTTCAGCATACTTTTTGATACTTTTGCATAAATTCGTTATATGAAAACCAAAATTTTAATTGTAGCTTGGGTTCTACTTTTTTTTGTACATAATCTTAAAGCTCAAAAATTTAAAGATGTTACAACATTTGCTTGTGAAGGTTACTTATTAGAAAAAGTGGGTTACCCTTCCAAAATGGTTTCTGACGGTAAAGGAAATCTATATTTTGTAGAATATTGGATGCAAGGAAAAGGGGGAAGAAGAGTAACTGGTAAATATCTTCAATGTTTAAATGCTAAAATGGAAGAAACCTGGTTTAAACCTACATTTGCAGAAAATCAGCAAGCATCTTACGAATTTATGGATTTGTTTATGCTTAACAAAACCATAGCTGTTATTGGAAATATTCCTGTTGATAAAAAAGAGAAAAAAACAGTAGTTCAATTTTTTAGTTTAACAGGTAAAGATTTAAGCCCTCAGTTGAGTATGTCTAATTTTGAGGTTTTTGGTGCAAAATACAATGATTTTGAACAAACCATTATTCCTTCATCGGATTCTTTAAATATTCTTTGGCTTGGCTATAATCCAACAGCCTCTGCCAATAAACGTAGAGTTTTTGCTTCTGTTTTTGGTACAGATGGTAAAAAATTATGGTCTAATGAATTAAATTTGCCTTATACAGATAAAAAATACATCATCAAACAAACATTAGTGGATAAAAAAGGAAATCCTTATTTTTTGATGGTTTATGAAAAGTACCTGAACATTTTAGAAGAAGATAAAAAAAATCTTCCTGTTGTGGTTAAGTATGATTATAAACAAAAAAAATATTTTGAATTTCCTATCACTTTTGAAAACTCAGCAGTACCCGAAATCAATATGTTTATTAATTCCGAAAACAATTTATTGTTAGTTGGAGCAATTACTGACGGAAATTCAGGTATTCAAAACGGAGATAAAATCTATGAAAAACCCTTAAGTTGGTCTAAATTTTTTTATAAACGCTTAAATGTTTGGGAAGGAATGAAAGCAGACCAAGAAAATTTTGTGGATATTCCGGAGAACATGAAAAAGAAGTATGCTTCAACACCAGCCAATTTTAGAGAAAGTCTTTTAATAGAAAAGAATCAAAAACTTTTATGGCTTATTGAAGAATCTTTTCAACAAAATAAAGATGGTGGTAAACTTTTTTATAGAAATGATGTTGCAGTTTTGTGTGTAGATATGAAAGAAGGTAAAATTCAATGGTCTTCAATTATAGAGAAAAAACAAAGAGATTTTAATAATGACCATTTATTTTCTTACGTGTGGTTATTTTCTGGAAATCGTTTACATTTATTTTATATGAGTGAAAAAGGAGCTGGAGGTAAAGCATTAAACACTGGAGTTGACTTAGAAAATGGTGAAATTTTAACACAAGAAGTTATAAAAAACGAAAGTTCAAATTATTATTTCTTCCCTGCAAGAAGTACTCCAGTTGATGAAAAAACTTTGATTTTATTAGGTGTAGGTAAAATTAATGCCAATCAATATATGTTATTGAGGGTTGCTTATTTTTAATTCATTTCCAATAAAAATTACAGTTCTGACTTTTCATTTATGATTATAAAAATGAACTTTTTTTAAATTTATTTTGCTAACTAAATGAAGTAAATTATTTTCGCAATATATATCAAAATATATGAGTACAGAGACTATCACTTTAAATTTCCAATTACCAGAAACTGCTCAACAAATAGGAGAAATGGTAAGAAAATATGCAGAAGAAAAAATCAAACCTGTTTTTATGGAGTTTGATGAAAGCCAAGAATTTCCTACAGAAATTTTTAAAGAATTAGGGGGGTTAGGTTTATTAGGAGTATTAGTTCCAGAGAAATATAAAGGTGCTGGTTTAACTTATGTGGATTATGTTACTGCAATAATTGAATTAGGAAAAGTTTGTGGTTCAATAGGTTTATCTATGGCTGCACACAACTCTTTATGTACTGGGCATATTTTACAATTTGCATCAGAAGAACAAAAACAAAAATATCTTCCTTTATTAGCTACAGGGGAATGGATAGGCGCTTGGGGGCTTACTGAACCTAATACAGGTTCTGATGCGGGTAATATGAAAACTACTGCAAAAAAAGATGGAGACTATTGGATCCTCAATGGTTCTAAAAATTTTATTACCCATGGTAAAGTGGGTAATGTTGCTGTGGTAATTGCAAGAACAGGGGAAATTGGTGATAAACACGGAATGACCGCTTTCATCATTGAAAAGGGTACACCCGGTTTTTCGCATGGTAAAAAAGAAAATAAATTAGGAATGAGAGCTTCTGATACTTCTGAATTGGTTTTCCAAGATTGTAAAGTTCATGACTCTCAAAGAATTGGTAAAGTTGGTGAAGGATTTGTTCAAGCCTTAAAAGTTTTAGATGGTGGAAGAATTTCTATTGCTGCATTATCTCTTGGTATAGCAAAAGGTGCTTTAGAGGCTTCCATTAAATACGCGAAAGAAAGAGAACAATTTAATCAACCCATTGCTAATTTTCAAGCCATTAGCTTTAAATTAGCAGACATGGCTACCGAATATCAAGCAGCAGAACTCTTAACCTATCGTGCCGCTGTAATGAAAGATAACGGTCAAAATGTCAATATTGAATCAGCAATGGCTAAATATTATGCTTCTGAAGTATGTGTAAAATTAGCTACTGAAGCTGTTCAGATTTTTGGGGGTTATGGATATTTAAAAGATTTTCCAGTAGAAAAATTTTATAGAGATTCTAAACTTTGTACCATTGGAGAGGGTACCTCCGAAATCCAAAAATTGGTAATTGCAAGGCAAATTTTAAAATAATTTGTAAATTGAATTTTATTAGCAACTTTCTAAAGGAAGTTGCTAATTGTTTTACATATTTTTTGTATCTGTTTTGATGATTTTATAATAAGCAAGTTTCCAATTGGGTACAATTTTCAATTTTTATATTTCTTATTTATTAAACCTTTCAGGTCTTTGAAAATTTCAGAAGTATAGAGTTTAATACGAAATTGATATAATGGAGAATCAAAACTTTTAGAAATAAACTTTTTGGCTGAGATTACATTTCTAACACCAGCTCCAACACCCAACCCAAAATATCTATGAGGACGAAAGATAGTACTTAGAAAAATTTCATTAAGACCTAAAGCTTTTTTTTGAGGAGGAATTAACGATAAATCATAAGGAAAATAAAAAATTTCTATGTTGCCGAGCCCAAGGTGATAAGCTGTTGTAAATTCCCATCTAGGAGTTTCTATCCAAGCATATTCTATCCAAGATGTAAAATAATTAAAATTCAATTCTACTTTCCCTTCAATTTCTGTATGGGCTAAATTCTCAAAGGTACTTTCACGTTTTATGGGTTTTGATAGCCAATAAATTCCAGCCCCAAAAGCTAAATGCTTCTTTTTTACTCCTAATTTTATTCCTTGAATTTCAGCCTTCTGCCCTTTTATAAATGAGTTTCGAGAATCTAATGAAAATACCAACTTGTTTCTTTGTGTACTATCCGATTGTGCCTTAACTATTTGAAATATTGAAATAAGAAAAAAAATACAAATCCATTTCATAGGGTAGTTGAGTTGATAGGCATAGGTTCTACAAAAATAGAACTTACTGAGAAAGATTTTCCTTGATAAATTTTTTGCAATTCTAAATCTAATCCCTCCAAATGTACGGGAATTTTAGCATTACTGACAAATTTATTAAAAATATTTTTTTCTTTAGAAGTAATTTTACCATCTATTATGATTGCGAAAGCCATAATTTTAGCCACAATAAGCAATTCATTTTTTTGAAGTTGATGTGAATTTTGGAATAAAAGTTCTTCATTTATAGGAAATTCTAAATTTTGTGGTTTTAGTTTTTCATGTAACTGCACCACTAAATAAGCCAAATTGGGATGTAAATTTTCTGTAGAAACAATAGTATAGGCAACGGAACGCAAAACTTGTGCCTTAAACTCTTCGGATAAGTTTTCTGGATTAGGAAAATAGGTTTGAATACGTTCTTGTATTGCAGAGGGACCAATAGCTCTAAGTCTAGCTTCTTTTAAAATATTATAACATATCCAAGCATCCCAAAATGCTGTTACAGGAATAGCTATTAAATCAAAAATTCCTCTTACAGCAACTCTCCCAACAATTCTACTCACTATAAATTTTAACAACAAATTAGTTATGATAATTTTTGCTTTATATAGACTTTCAGAAAAAAATAACTTGGGTTTACTGGATTTTTTAAGAGGATTAATACCCAAAAGCTCTTGATTTTTATTTTGTATTTCCAATGCAGCTTCTGCAAGTGGTGAAATATAAGGTTTATCTTGGGTTAAATCTAATCCAGCATAAAATGCAATTTGAGCAATGCTTTTTAAACCATCGTAGTACAAATAGTAAAATTCCAAAAGGGTAAAAAACAAAATTACTGGACCCAACAAAATCCAAAAACGAAAAAAATCATTCCAAGAAATATTTTGATTAGGATCAATTTCTAAGTAATAGTATGAAAATATGCCAAACACTGAACAAAAGAACGCAGAAATAGCACCCGCAATACCAGCTCTTAAAACTGCAGCTTTTTCAATTCTCTTTAAATGATTAAGTTCCTCTGAATTTAGAATATGTATTTCATCTAAAACTTGAGGTTGACCTAAACGATTAGAGAAATCATATAAACGATTTTCCGCCCAATTCAAAAGCCATGATTTTTTGTTTTCGTTATTTTGCATATCTTTTTCAAAAAACCACAGTAAGTTAGTTACTGTGGTCAAATTTTATTGAATTGTAGGTTGATACTGATTTTATGAATAGAACAATTTACCTTCTTTTTGCATTTTTAGCAATAATTGAGGAACTTTAAATCTTTCTCCAAATTTTGCTTCTAATTCTTGGCAATTTCTGATGAATTCATCTAATCCTACATATTCAATGTAAGACAAAGCACCACCAGTGAAAGGCGCAAATCCCCAACCTAAAATGCTACCAATGTCCCCATCTTCAGGTCTTGTTAAAATATTTTCTTCTAAACATTTTACAGCTTCTATAGATTGTACATAGAGTAATCGTTTTTTGCAAGTTTCGTAGTCAGGGGCATCGGATTTTGTTGGATAATGATCTGTTAAACCTTCCCACAATTTCTTTTTACCACCTTCAGGATAATCATAAAAACCTTTTTTGTTTTTCTTACCGAGTCTTCCTAATTTTTCAACAAATAAACGACCTAACTCAGCAGCGGGGTCAGTAATTTTTATACCTAAATCTTTTTCTGTTTGGTTAACAATGTGATACAGGAGTTCAATAGATACTTCATCCGCTAATGCGAGCGGTGCAACGGGCATTCCAGCAGATTTTCCTGCATTTTCTATAGTTGAAGCAGGAACTCCTTCCGCTAATAAAGCAATACCTTCTTTTACATAAGTAGCAAATACTCTGGAAGTATAAAAACCTCTTCCATCATTTACTACGATTGGTGTTTTCTTAATTTTTTTGATATAGTCAATACTGTAGGCTAATGCCTTTTCGCTGGTGTTTTTACCCATAATAATTTCTACCAAAGGCATTTTATCTACAGGAGAAAAGAAATGTAAACCAATAAAGTTTTCTGGTCTTTTGCTTGCTTCAGATAAACCTGTTATAGGTAAAGTTGAAGTATTGGAAGCAAAAATACAATCATCACCATTTACAGCTTCACTTTCTTGGGTTACTCTAGCTTTTAAAGCTCTATCTTCAAAAACTGCTTCTACTATCAAATCACAGCCCGCTAAATCATTAGGGTTTTCTGTTGTAACAATTCTATCTAAAATTTCCTGATATTTTTCTTTGGTGATAAATCCTTTTTTGAGTTTTTTATCTAAAATATCTACTGAATATTGTTTTCCAATTTCGGCACGTTCTTTCGTTACATCTTTTAAAATAACTTGAATACCTGCATTCGCAGAAACATAAGCAATACCAGCACCCATCATACCAGCACCTAATACCCCAACTTTTCTAATTTCTTTCTCTGGAACATTTTTGGGGCGTGCTTCTCCTTTATCTGCTGAATTTTTGGTAAACCATAACGTTCTAATCATGTGTTTACTTTCTTTTGAAAGGACACATTTTGTAAAATAACGGGCTTCTACAGTTAATGCACGGTCAAAAGGTAATTGCAATCCTTCATAAATACAAGACATAATAGCTTGAGTAGCTGGGTAGTTACCAAAAGTTTTTTTACGAAGCAAAGCAGCACCAGCAGTAAATATCATAGCTCCTTCTTTACTCATAACTGCTCCACCAGGAACTTTAAAACCCTTTACATCCCAGGGTTGTTGTTTATTACCAACTTCTATAATCCATTTTTTGGCAGCAGGAATTAACTCTTCTTGGCTTTCAACTAATTGATGAATTAAGCCTAAAGCTTTAGCTTCTTGTGGTCTTACTCTTTTCCCTTCTAAAATAAGTTGTAATGCACCTTGCATTCCGATTAAGCGGGGTAATCTTTGAGTACCACCTCCTCCAGGTAATAATCCTAACATTACCTCAGGCAAACCTATTTCTATTTTAGGATTATTGATTGCTATTCTATGATGACAAGCTAAACAGATTTCATAACCACCACCTAAAGCAGTTCCATTGATTGCTGCAACTACGGGTTTGCCACAAGTTTCCAAACCTCTTAACAATTGATGTAATTGCATGGTCATATCCATAACTTCCTGAGCATTTTTTAAATGAATAATCATATTCAAATCTGCTCCTGCCATAAAATCTTTTTTGGAAGATGTGATAATGATTCCTTTAATATTGTTTAAATCTTTGATTTCTAATAATTTTTCACCAAAAGCCTTCATAGTCTCTTGGTTGATGACATTGGTACTTCCAGATTGGTTAAAGCTAATAATAGCTATTTCGTCTTCTACGCGGTAATCTAACATACAATTCTTTAAAAATTAGGCAAAAATAGAAAAAAAGATTCATCAACCCAAAATTATGGTAATTTTCATAAAGGGTTTAATGGTTTGGGCGTGTCCCCTTTGGGGTCGGGCTTGTTTCGGGCTTCGCTGTTCGCTTCGGCAATCCTTTTTCCACTTTTTTCAAAAGCGTCAAAAGGCAGTGCCACTTCGTGCCCTACACATCCCTCACGCATACAAAAGGAAAATCCTCAGTAACCCTTTGATTATTTTGGCTCTGGGGAATAAATCCTAGAAGCAAATTTTTTTTGAGTATCAAAACCTTGTAAGATTAAACGAGTTTTTTGCTGAATATAGGGTTGCATTTGGTCTGTATAATGAATGGAATTTGGTTCCGCTGAGCTACCATAAGCGTTAATTGTAAATCCTTTATGAGTGCCATCTTTGGGATTATAATCCACTAACATTATCAAACTTTCCCCTGAAACATTTTTAAGTCTTCCATCTTTTTCCATTTTAGGCAAACCTGCCGCTAACACTTCTGGTCCACCTTGAAAAGGCAAATCAACTTTCCCTCTTCTATGTCTAAATAAATCTCCCCATTTTACTTCTGTTGATTTAAAGTATTTCTTTAAGTGATTGACTGCAAGCCTTAAACCCTCAATAAAATCTTGTTCAGAAAATTCCATATAGCCGCTCATAATTTCATAACTACTATAATTTTTTTTGTCAATAATAAAAGCTAACATTAATCCCCAAAGAGAAGCATTTGTATTTTCGGGAGTCATACAAAAGTCAAAGTTTTGCATTTTAGAAATAATATTTTGAATGTCGGGATATTTTTGAGGGTTTATGTCCCAAAATTTTTTCAAGGGTTTAATAAAGTTACTATTCATAGAATAACAAATATCATATTTAATTCTTTTGAAATCTTCCCATGAAATTTTATCTAAAGGTTCAAGGAGTTCAAAAAGCCTTTGAGCACGATTGTTGATATAGCATTCAAGACCCATGGTTTCATCAAAATCTGACTGATTAAGATTATTGCTTTCACAGGAAGCAAAACAAGCAGTATTATTGGTATTAAACAAAAAGCCACAATCTGGGTTTAGGTAATGAGGCAATTTTTCTAATGGATAGCATTTATCCCATAATAACTGAGAGGAATTCCCTGGAACAGCATGGTTCCAATCATATCCTTTTTCACGAATAGGAATCAAACCTAGGTGATGGTAGTAGATATTTTCAAAACGGTCTGCATAAATTACGTTAAACAAAGCGGCGGAATGCATTTTGAGTGCATCTTGAAATTCTTGAAAATTTTGGGCTTTATTCATTCTATACCATTGCTCAGCCACACGAATTTCCGTGGTAGCTGGTGCTTTGATTGCATAATAATTACCATCTTTTCCTTGAATTACGGGTCCTATTTTACTCCACCAAGCTTTCTTTTTGACTTTAATTTTTATTCCTGCAATTTTTACTTCTAAAGGTATAGTATGTTCTTCTAAATCAACCCATTGGCCATCCCATTGATATTGATTTTTGTTTTGAGGGTTCATAGTCAATAAAAAATGGTCACAAATATCAGGAAGATTAAAGGTATGAGCCCAAGCAAGGTTAGGAGTAAACCCTAAAAATACCGTTGCCCCACCCGGAAAAATTCCTCCATGAATGTTCCAGCCCTCTTCACTATGCAATTCTGTTTCATACCAAGAAAAACGACCTTCTAATGGCTGATGGGAATTAATGGCTAAAAAAACATGCCCATTATTGGATTTGGACGAATTAATCGCTATAGCATTAGAACCCATAGTCATTTTAAAGCGAAATCCTCTTTTATAATCTTTTATTGTTCCCTCTAAAATTCTTTGTACAATAAAAGGAGCTTGTGAAAACAAGGTCATTGTAGTCACATATCCAGACAATATATCTTCGGGTGTAACGGGAAATGAGTTTTTGACTAAAACTTTTTGAGGGTATTTTTGAGCATAAGCATTTATTCCCTCTGCATAACCCTTTAAAACTTTTTTGAAATCAGGGCTTAATTTGCTTTCATAATTTTCGTAAACATACTCACGTATTCTAAAAAGTCTAACGATAAAATCGAACCCGGCACCTTCTTTTCCTTTATACAAACCTAACATAGCTTTAGCGGTTAAAAGATTTTCTTGCATAGAAACAAAATCATCTTCAGCATTCGCCCAAGCTAAACCATAAGCAACTTCTGCATCCGTTTTTCCATATATATACGGAACACCAAGACTATCCCTGATGATAGTAATATTTTTGGGATTGACCTGAGAAAATGTATTAAAACCATAAAACAACAATATTAGACTAAGTATAGATTTCATTATTGGTTGTAAAAGTCTGATGATATAACGCAAAATTATAAAATTTATTGTTATTCAAAACTATTTTTTTCAAAAAAAAGTGAAAAAAGAAAAATCATTTTAAGATTTAAAAGAAGAGAATTTGGGCGTGCCCCCTTCGCTACCGCTTCGGGGTCGGGCTGTTTCGTGCTTCACTTTTCGCTTCGGCAATCCTTTTTCCACTTTTTTCAAAAGCGTCAAAAGGCAGTGCCACTTCGTGCCCTACACATCCCTCACGCTTACTAAAATCTATTTTCTTAACTTTTAAGGATTTTTTTTGAAGTTCCTTGCTTTCCAAACAAATTTTTGATTACTTTTGTAAATCAAAAAAAATAAAATGAAAGCTAGAAATTTATTATTTTTCGTGGGATTATCCATTTTAGGATTAACTATTTCTTGCACAAAAGAAGATACAAACAAAGTCATTGATGCAGTATCAGAGTATTACGTAAGATGCGATGCCGATACAGGCACAGGAAATTTTAAGTTTGATGTAAATGCTCCGCTAGGAAAATTGGAAAAAAGTACTAAGTCCGTTATAATCACTGCCCAATCCTTAAATAACCAAAATTTAACGATTACCCTCTATACAGGTAAAGATTCTTTGCCTTTGGTAATGACAGGAAATTATCCATTGGATAGCATTCTCAATCCTTCTTTATTAACTTGGGGGCTTACTCAAACCAGTGCTATGGCTACTAACACAGGTAACAAAATTACCATTGACAAAATCGAAGATAAAGAAAACGGAAAAAGATTATTTACTGGTACTTTCTCAGGAAATATTGGCTCCAATAATAAAATCCGTTTAACTAATGGAACTTTTAAAGTGCTCATCAATCCTTAATATTTGAAGGTTTATTCTTTATTTACAGAAAAACAGCTATTAAAAGTTTGCTTGTAGTAAGTGGCTTATAATGGCTGTTACTTTTTTATTTTACACAAAAAAAGGCAGGTTTTACCCTGCCTAATTCATTGATTACTTTGCTCTATTTATTCCACGATAATCTTCTGCGTCAAACCTGTTTCTTTTTCACGGACAAAATACATCCCTGCGGGAAGGTTTTCGTTTACCTGTAAGGCAGTGCCTTGAGTGTGGTAAGTATTGATAAGTTTACCTGTGATGTCTGTTAGTTCAAAAATAGCAGGTTTTTCGGAATGGATGAAGAATGTACCGTTATTAGGATTGGGATACAATGAAAACGTACTTGTATTTTGTAAAATTTCATTAACCGAAGTTACCCCTGATAGGTCTAACTTCGTAACAAAAACATCATAACTTCCCCCATGTATTGTCTGAAACGCCCCTGCGGTAATGTCGTAATCGGTGGAACTTGTATATCCCGTCACGTACGCATTCCCGCTGCCGTCTATGGCGATGCCATATCCTCTATCGTCATTACTCCCCCCAATATAGGTGGAATACACCAATGCCGTACCCGTGCTGTTCAACTTCGTTACAAAAACATCATCATCATAATATCCCCCCCTTTCGTCGTCTGAAACGCCCCTGCGGTAATGTCGTAATTGGTGGAAGCTGTATATCCCGTCACGTA
>CAZBPK010000162.1:0-22659 GCA_964493765.1 uncultured Bacteroidia bacterium
GCGACCCCATTTTTTCATGAAATTATTTTATAAATTTAAGAAAATCTAAACCCCCAAAACTACCACTACTCATAAAAAGAAAAACATTTTTATCTGATTTCCATTGAAAAATGAGTTTTTCTAATTGGTCTTTATCAAAAACTACTTGAATATCTTTTTCACCAAAAGCTAAATTTACTTCTTCTGTTGTAGGTAAAGTCATTTTTTTATTTTCAACGATAAGTTGGTCGATAAAAACAATTTTTTTAGAAAAACCTTTAAAAACCCCTTTATAATTTTTCATAAAATTTTTGTTTAAAGAGGAAAAGGTATGAAGTTCAAGACAAGGAATGATTTGAGTTGTTTTAGGATTAAAATGAGATTTTACGGCTTCTAAAGAGGCTTTTACTTTTGAAGGGCTATGGGCGAAATCGCTAATTATGGTATTCCATTGATCTTGATACAAAACTTGTAAACGTTTAGCAGCACCTTTAAAAGAACTTATAGCCGTTAAAAATTCTTGTGGAGTAATGGCTAATAACTTACAAACTTCCCAAGCAGCAGCAACATTTGCATAATTATGCTCGCCAAAAAATTGTATGGGTGCTAATAAATTATCCAATTTTAGGTAAGTTTGATTTTTTTCTTTTTTGGTATTCAAGGATTTAAAGGGGATAAAGTAAAAAGATTCAACTTTTTGGTAAGGTTTAATAAGAGTTTTAATGTTTTTATCCAAATCGTTATAAACAATATGGGTAGCTTTTTCAAGGCTTTTTAAAAGTAAATCAAATTGATGAATGTAATTTTCTTCAGTTGGAAAAGCGTTAATATGGTCCCATGCAATACCCGTAAGCACTAAAAGGTGAGGTTTATAAACTAGGAATTTGGGTCTGGGGTCAAATGGGGCTGTTAGATACTCATCACCTTCCATAATAAAAATGGGTGCATCTGATAATTTAACCATAGTATCAAAACCTTCCAATTGAGCTCCTACTAAATAGTCAGTAGGATAATTCAATTTATTTAAAACATGCAAAATCATAGAAGTTACAGTGGTTTTACCATGAGAACCAGCAATAACAATTCTTTGCTTTTGAGAGGCATGTTGATAAATAAACTCTGGAAAGGAATAAATTTTAAGATTTAGTTCCTTAGCTTTTAAAAGTTCAGGGTTATCTAATTTTGCATGATTACCCACAATCACAATATCAATATCATTTGTAATTTTATCAGGGAACCAACCTAATACTTCAGGTAGAAGATTATGTTTTTTGAGCCTTGACAATGCTGGTTCTTGGATAATATCATCAGAACCTGTTACCTGATTACCAAGCCCTTTTAGCTCAATAGCTAAATTATGCATAATGCTACCGCCAATAGCAATCAAATGATATCTCATATTGGAAATGAAAAAAATAGCCTAATAAATAGGCTTGATTTTTTTTATTGATTTTTTAATAATGCTTCTAATCTATCAATTACAGGTTTGTTAATTTGTTGAAGTGTTTTCCCATAATTATCAGGTTTAGGGTGTACTTTTCTCCTTTTTGCCTTCATTTTTCTAACCCTGTAAATTCTTAGTGTTCTTGTTAATAATTTACTTCCCATTTCTTTAAAAATTAAGACCGCAAAATTAGTAATAAATTGTTTTACTCACAAAAGATTTTTATTTTTTTCAAAATGTTCTTTTATAAGTAGTGTATCCATCATTAAATAATGGATACGCTAAAATAAAAATTTTAAATAATCCCTTTAGCGGACAACCACCTTTCAGCATCTAAAGCAGCCATACAACCACTTCCCGCTGCAGTAACTGCTTGTCGATAGATATGGTCTTGTGCATCACCAGCTGCAAATACACCTTCTATATTGGTATAGGAACTTTTGCCTTGGGTTATAATATATCCATTTTCATCCATATCTAATTGACCTTTAAAAATTTCAGTATTGGGTTGATGCCCAATAGCCACAAAAAAACCATCTATTGGTAACTCAAAAATTTCTTGATTTTGTGTATTTTTAAATTTGGCAGCAGTTACAACTTTTTCACCAAGTATTTCTAGGGTTTCTGTATTCCAATAAATGGTGATATTGGGCGTATTCTGGATACGTTCTTGCATAATTTTTGATGCACGCATAACATCTCTACGCACAATTAAATTAACATGCTTGCATAATTTAGATAAATAAAGAGCCTCTTCAGCAGCTGTATCACCTCCACCAACTACAGCAACAGTTTTTCCTTTATAAAAGAATCCATCGCATACAGCACAAGCACTTACTCCAAAACCATTTAAACGTTGTTCAGATTCTAAACCTAACCACTTCGCTGAAGCACCTGTCGAAATAATAACAGCATCAGCAGTAATTTCTTTGCCATCATCTGTCCATAATTTTTTAGGGGTTTGTGAAAAGTCAACTTTTGAAATTAAAGTATAACGAATATCTGTACCAAATCTTTCAGCTTGTTTTCTGAAATCTTCCATCATTTGTGGACCTAAAATACCATTAGGATAACCGGGATAATTTTCTACTTCTGAGGTAATGGTTAATTGACCACCTACTTGTAAGCCTGTAAATAAAACAGGTTTTAAATTAGCTCTTGATGCATATAAAGCTGCTGTATAACCAGCTGGTCCTGAACCAATAATTACGCAATGAATATGTTCTGACATTTTCTTTAAAATTGAAATGCAAAATTACATTTTTTTCATTAACCTTTACAGTTACTTATGTTACCCATTAGCTCAATTTATTTTTTTGTCCGAGTAAATAAAGCACCGCCATACGCATAGCAACACCGTTTTCTACTTGATTTAAAATAATAGCATTTTCACTATCTGCCATATCAGAGCTCAATTCTACGCCTCTATTAATAGGACCAGGGTGCAAAATCACAATATTTTTGAGTAATGATTTATATTTTTGAGCATCTAAACCATACAAATATGAATACTCTCTTAGGGAGGGTACGTATTTTATGTTTTGTCTTTCTAATTGAATACGCAAAAAATTAGCTGCATCACACCATTTTAGGGTTTCAATTAAATTGTAACTCACCTGAACTCCTAATTCATGGATATGATTGGGAATTAAAGTAGGAGGACCACAAACTGCAATCTCTGCACCCATTTTTTTGAGCAGGTAAATATTAGAGCTTGCAACTCTTGAATGAAGAATATCTCCAATGATTGCTACTTTAAGACCTTCTAAATACCCAAATTTTTCTTTTAAAGAAAAGGCATCTAAAAGACCCTGAGTAGGATGCTCATGAGTACCATCACCAGCATTAATTATAGGAACATTAATATGTTGGCTCAGAAAGTGAGGAGCTCCATTCTGTTCATGTCTAATGACAATCATATCCACTTTCATTGCCAAAATATTGTTCACAGTATCTAATAAGGTTTCCCCTTTTTTAACACTTGAACCTGATGCACTAAAATTGACAGTATCCGCAGAAAGTCTTTTTTCAGCAAGCTCAAAAGAAATACGAGTTCTAGTAGAATTTTCAAAAAACAAATTAGCAACGCAAACGTCTCTTAATGCAGGTACTTTTTTATTGGGTCTTTGTAAAATTTCTTTAAAGGATTTAGAAGTTTCTAGCAACAAGGTAATATCTTCTGAAGGTAATGTTCTTATATCCAACAAATTATTAACACTTAAAGTAGGCTCTTTTGTATTATTCATGATTTACAATCCAAACTTGAAAATTTTCACAATCTAATTTAACTCTTTGTTTTAGGGTAGTTGACAAAGTTTTACCAACATACTGAGCTTCAATCGGTAATTGCCTAAATCCTTTTCTATCCACTAAAACTAATAACTGAACCAATGATGGGCGCCCATAGGCTAACATAGCATCTAATGCTGAACGCACCGTTCTTCCTGTATAAAGTACATCATCAATTAATATTACAGGTTTCTCTTCTAAAGAGAAAGGTATATAGGTAGTATTGGGTTTTAATAATGCCCCAGATTTTCTATAATCATCTCTAAAAAAGGTAATGTCCAAATCTCCAAAGTATAAAACATTTTCAGAGAGATATTGATTTAAAAAAGGTTTTAATACATGAAGTAATTCTGTACCTCTTCTTTGAATGCCCAAAAAACAAATTTCTGAACAATTTCTATAATCTTCAGCAATTTGTATTGCAAGTTTTTCTAATAATTCATTGAATTCGGGGCGGTCAATGATTAATTGATTAGAATTCATAATGCAAAGATAACTGATGAAAATATTTTATAAAAACTTTTTCAATGTTCAAGGTAAAGTTTATTCTTTAAGATATAAAACAACTCTTAAAGAAAACAAGAAAACGCAAGCTCCAAAGCAATCTATGAAAACGTCCTTCCATTCTGCTGACCTACCCGGAACAAAGTATTGATGAAACTCATCACTAACTGCATAGAAAAAGCTTAGTAAAAAGGCAAAAAAAAATGGGTTTTGGGCTTGATTTTTATAAAATCCGTAAAAATAAGTCATACTTAAAGAACCAAAAATCATAAAATGGGCGGTTTTTCTTACCCAAAATACTGCGTTTTGCCCCAAAATTTGAAATAAGTCTATTCCAAAATAAGCAAATAAAGCTATTACTCTACTATGCTGTAAAGAGGACTCGTTACTAGGCATAGCAGAGAAAAAATAAATGAATAGCATTACAAAAATTGATGGAATAAAGTACTTCATGAATTAATTCCCTGTATTAATTTTTCCAAAAATAATTCCCAAATTGATACCCAAATGAACTGAGGGAAAGATGTTAAATTGTTTTTCAAAAAGAGGCTGAGAATAAATCGTGGTTTGTTCTTCTGAATCTAATTTTTTGGAAAATAGGGTTTTATTCTGATATTGAAAACGAAATCCTAAACCGCCATAAATTTCGTACATCCAACCGGATTCACGAAAAGCATTAAAATGATAATAACGTTTTCCTGTTAAAAATTTTAATCCCGTTTGGTATTGGTCTAAACTTTGATTAGCATGGAAATTTTTTTCTTTGAGTTTAAATTTTTGATAAATCACTAAATCGTTATAAAATTGGTATCTTGCATAAATTTGAAAGGCTAAAAAATAATCAATTTTGGGTTTACGGGTTTTAGAAAAGTGTTTCCAAGTATAACCTCCAATAAAGCCAGAAGAATAAGGAACTAATGCTGTAATTTTATCATAATCAATAGGATAAAAAAAGTTAAAAATGGATTTATTTTGATAGAAAGCAAATAATCTATAACCTAACAAAAATTCAGAGGCATTACGTTTGGAATAACCTTGCTCATAACTCAATAAAATTTCTCTTGTAAACAATTGAGTGATATTAATTTTGAATGAATGATGAGGCTTTATAGAAAAAACTTGACTAAAAATTATGGTAGGGAATGCTATAAAATAGCAAAAACCTAAAAAAAGCGATGTCTTAGTCAATAATTTTTTCATTTCCAATGAATAGACTGAATTAAATGTTTTACATCTTTTTTAAAGTAGTCAATAACGGGTTTTAAAGAATCATTTTTTAAGGCAGTTTCAAAATAAAAAGAACACATCACAGCATGATGGGTGGAATCAGAATAGAGAAACTGAGCAGAGGTAGGAACTTCACCGTATATTTCAAAAAAAGTCCCTATACCATTTTTAGTTTTAATTGGGGTTTCTACAATTTCAGAAGCTTTTTGAGAATGTTTATAGATTAATTTTCTATAGTCTTCATAAGCATTTGAATAAGTAACTTTTTGATTTAAAGGTTTATAAGTTATATGAAATTTACATTGATATTGAGGAATATCAATATCCACCCAACAAGAATCAATCCTTCTATCTCCAATGTTTCCTATTGATGGATATTCAAATGTAAAGGGGCATTGAGGAGTGTTAAAAGATTTATATTCATGTTCAGGAAATAAAATTCTAGGATAACCCGGAAGTTTAGGGCTAGGAATTTCATCACAAGAGGATAAAAATAGTATAAAAATCAAAAGAATACTAGGAATGATTGGGAATCTCATTATCAATAATTTCATGAACTTTCAAAATTACACTTTCTACCACAAATTCAGAAGCATTTTCTACCATAAATTCATAATTTTTAAAAGTTATGGAATCATTTTTTTGTGGAAATCTACCTAAAACTTCTGATAATAAACCACTTACAGTTTCTGAATCACCTTGAACTTCTTCAAAAGGATTTTCTTCTAAATCTAAATTTTTGCATAAATCAATAATAGGCAATTTTCCATCTAACCAAAAAGTCTGTTTATCAATAGTTTTAAATAAAATTTCTTCTTCATCATGTTCATCAGCAATCTCACCAAAAATTTCTTCTAAAATATCTTCTAAAGAAACTAATCCAGAAGTTCCTCCAAACTCATCTACAACAATAGCAATATGTAGCCTTCTTTTTTGAAATTCAGTAAGTAGTTTATTAATTTTTATGTTTTCGGGAACAAAAAATGCAGGGCGTATTTTAGATTGCCATTCTGATAGATTTTCAGATTTTAGCAAAGGTAAAATATCTTTTACATATAGAATTCCAATGATATGGTCTGAGTCCACTTCAAAAACCGGTAATCTAGAATAACCATATTCATTAATTTTTTGTAAAACTATTTCTGAAGTATCACTTTTGTTGATACATTTCATATCAACTCTTGCAGTCATTACTGCTTTTACTAATATATTTCTAAAATTAACAAGCCCTTTTAGAATTTCTTTTTCTTCTTTAGGAGCAAAATCATCGGATGTTAGTTCAATGGCGTGTTTAAGTTCCTCCATTGAAGCTTCTATATTTTGTTGAGCTGTTTTTTTATCTTTAATAAGGTAAGAAATAGAACTTAATACAAAACTGAAAGGATAAAACAAGTAGTAAAATCCTTCCATAAAAATCGTAAAATTTTTTAAAAAAAACTTTTTGTTGGCGGAAGCAAAAACCTTAGGGGTAATTTCAGCAAAGATTAATAAAAAGGAAGTGATAAGTAAAATATCCAAAATAGAAAGAACCCAATTACTCAACTGAAACCATTCTCCTAAATTCTTTAGTAAATCATGAGAAAATAAAACTATACCAATATTTACAAAATTAATTCCTATAAGAATAGTAGCCAAAAATTCATGAGAATGATTGAGATGTTTAAGTATAATTTTTTGATTAACAGAAGGTTTTTCTTTCATTTCTTCAATTTCTTCTCTTTGCAATGCAAAGAAAGAAGTTTCATAAGCAGAAAAAATGGCAGAAAAAATAGCCAATACAATTAAACATAACAAACTAACCCAAGAGGCTGAAAAAAACTCTTGAAAGTTCGTAATAATTAAAAATGGGAAAGAGTAACTATACGGGTCAGGTTCCAAATTGTTCTTTTACAAATACAAAATTAGTAATTTATTATGGTTTTCAACCCAAATACTAAAATTTTTTTTCCACTAATGTTGAAAACTAAACTTCTTGTAAAACGGAAAAATCAGGTTGATAACTATTGTAATAACCAGATTTCATTTTTTCAGAAGCTTTTGTAAAAATTTCTAATGTTGTTTGAACATCTTCCATGGTATGAGCAGCGGTAGGAATAATACGTAGAATAATTTTACCTTTTTCAATAACTGGGTAAGTAACAATTGAAACAAAAAGGTTATAATTTTCCCGTAAATCTACTCCAAGATTATAGGCTTCAATAGGATTCCCACTCATATAAACTGGAGTAACAGGAGTATCGGTAAAGCCTAATTCAAAACCTCTTTCTCTTAATCCACTTTGAATAGCATGAACAATATTCCATAAATGTTCTCTATACTCAGGGTGTTTTCTAATCAATTCTAAACGTTTTAATGCACCGAGGGTTAAAGCAAGGGGAAGTGATTTGGCATAAATTTGAGAGCGAAGGTTGTACTTCATAAATTTAATGATTTTTTTATCAGCACAAACAAAACTACCTATCATTGCCATAGATTTAGCAAATGTTGCAAAATATATATCCACTTCATTTACAACGTTATAATGCTCATGCGTACCTGCTCCTGTTTTACCCATAATACCAAAACCATGCGCATCATCAATCATTAAACGGAAATTGTATTTCTTTTTAAGTTCTGCAATTAAATCCAATCTACCCGTATCGCCTTTCATACCGAAAACTCCCTCTGTAATCACTAAAATACCGCCACCGGTTTGTTCTACTATTTTTTGTGCTTTTTGAAGGCGGTCTTCTAATTGCTCCATATCATTATGGGCATACATAAAACGTTTTGCTAAACTCAAAGACATACCATCAATAATACATGCATGGCAAAGTTGGTCATAAACAATTACATCTCTTCGGTCTGTAATAGATTGAATGATAGATACACAGGCTTGGTAACCAAAATTCATTAAATAAGCATCTTCTTTTTGGCAATATTCTGCAACTTCCTTTTCAAATTGTTCATGGAATTTTGTATTTCCAGTAAGCATACGAGAACCCATAGGATATGCAAAACCATATTGTGCAGCAGCTTCAGCGTCGGTTTTTCGTACCTCAGGGTGGTTGGCTAAGCCTAAGTAATTATTTAAAGACCAATTTAAACATTCCCTTCCTCTAAACCTCATTCTAGGACCAATTTCACCTTCTAATATAGGAAATGAAAAATAATGATAGGTCATATCTGCGTATTGACCTAAATCCGTTTGCATGAGTCTGTCTATTTTATCGAAGATATCCAAAGCTATAAAATTTTTTGCAAAATTAATGTATTCCTGAAAATTTTATTCAAGAATTAAGGAATTTTATTTTATAATTAATTTTAACTTTTTAAGATGTTGTGTTTATAAATTATGAATTTACTTAAATTTAGATGGATTTGTAACTGAATGAAAAATTTTGATTTTTTTTTAAGAACGAAAATTTTTATTTATAAAAAATGAGTTTGATAAACTAAATGTTTGAGAATTCCAACCTTTAGGTTATAATTAAAAAGTTAGAACTAATATACTCATCATTATCTTGTGTATAAAAATTTTGTATAATCCAATAATAATCACTACTTTTGCAAACTATTTTTTTAAAATGGCATTTTTTGAAGTATTTCACTCTAAAATTCATCGTGCAACAGTAACAGAAGCGGATTTGAACTATAAGGGTAGTGTAACAATAGATAAGGCTTTATTAAAAGCTACAGGAATGTTTCCACACATGAGGGTTCAAGTACTAAATATATCTACTGGTGCAAGAGTTGAAACTTATGTAATTGAGGGTAGAGAAAATAGTGGAGTTATCTGTTTAAATGGAGCTGCAGCTAGGCATTTCCATCCAGGAGATTTGGTAATAATTATTGCTTACACTTTTTTAACTCCCAATGAAATTGAGGGTTTTACTTCAAAAACGGTTTTAGTAGATGAAAATAATCAAATTACTGAGGTAGTTGAGCAAACTGTTCAAGGTTATTTTCATTAACTTTTGTTTATTCATTTTGAAATCATTATTTTTGCGAACTAAAAAAATTTGAAATCGGTATATAGAAATGGCATCAGATAAAGAACAATTAAAGGGAGAAAAAAATCTTCAAGAAATTGAAAATCCAGAATTACAAGAACAACAGACCATTATTTCCAGAATTCGTGAAAGACAAGGATTGCTCATCACGTTTTTAGGTTTAGCTCTTTTTGGTTTTATTGTTTCTAGTGCGGTAACAAGTTTAGATATTTTCTTTGACCGCTCAGTTAATGTAGGTGAAGTGTTGGGAAAAAAAATTGCTTATGAAGAACTAAACAAAAAATATCAAGAATACTTGAATAATCAAGCTCAAAATGGACCTATTGACGATCAAGCTCGTGATATGGTCTTAATGCAGGCTTGGGAAACTGTATTAATGGATAGAATTTATGCAAATCAAGCTGAGCCATTAGGAATTAGCGTTTCTGGTGAAGAAATTTATAACATGTTTGTTGGGGATAATCCGAATCCTATCGTTCAACAACTTTTTACTAATTATGGTCAAAAACCATGGGACGTTAATGAAGTGAAAAAAACTTTAGATGCGGCGAAAACTAATCCTCAAATTGAAAATTTTTTAAGAAATCTTGAAGATTATTTGCAAAGAACAAGACTTCAAGAAAAATTTAATAATATGTTTACTTCCTCTGCTTTTGTTTCTAAAGCTGAAGCAAAAAGAAAATATATGGAAGAAAATACAAAATTTAATATTGAATACTTGGCTGTCAATTATGCAACTATTTCTGATTCTCAAGTTGTAGTTACAGATAGTGATTATTCCAATTACTATAACGAAAATAAAGAACAATTTAAGCAACAATATCCAGAAGCAGTGATTAAATATGTAATGTTTCCAAAAAATCCTTCTGGAAAGGACTCTGCTTATGTATATAATGAAATGATAAAAGCAAAAGAGGAGTGGTCAAAAGATGTTAAAGATGATTCTTCTTATGCCGCATCAAAATCTGATTTACCCATTGATAATAATTTTAGAAGTGCTGGTCAATTAGACTTTACAACAAAAACTTATATCACCAACGCAAAAAAAGATAGCGTAATCGGTCCTTATTTAGAGGGTACCCATTACAAAATTATTAAATTAGTTGAAACTAAAACGGATACCATGCCTGCTTATAAAATTAAACATATTTTTATAGGTTTTAAAGGGGATACTTTAGAGGCTCAGAAAAAAGCTAATGAAATCAAATTAAAAGTTAATAAAGATAATTTCCCAATGCTTGCAGCAGAAAACTCTGAGGACCAACAAACGAAATTTATGAGTGGAGAATTAGGTTGGATTGCAAGAGGTCAATTTGGTTCTGATTTTGATAAAGCCTTAAAAAATGCACCCATTGGTACAATTGTGGGTCCTATTAAATCCAATCAAGGATTTCATATAGTTGAAGTAGTTGAAAAAGATAGCCGTTTAATGCGTGTTTTAGTGATTGCAAAAGAAATATTTGCAAGTACAGAAACAGAAAAACAAATTGAAAGACAAGCATTAGAATTTGCTGCTGCAGCTATTAATGCTGAAAATTTTGAAAAAATTGCTGCTCAAAAAGGTTTAGATATGCGTATATCTCAACCACTCAACCCAAATACTCAACAAATTGCTGGTTTACAAGGGGGTAAGGATATTTCTCGTTGGGCTTTAACGGGTAAAAAAGGAGATTTATCAGGAGTTAAAGTTACTGAAAATGCCTATATTGTTGCATACATCAAAGAAAAATCTGAAGAAGGTTATAAACCGCTTGCTGATGTTAAAGAGCAAATTAAACCTCGTGTAATTAATCAAGTAAAATCTAAAGTAATTTTGCAAAAAATGCAAGGATTTTCTGGCTCTGACTTTGAAGCTCTAAAAAATAAATATGGTACAGGAGCTTTTGTTTCCAAAGCTGAAAATATTTCAGTAAATAATCCTGTGATTCCCGGTATTGGTAATGACCCTATCGTTTTAGGTAAAATTATTGGTATGAAAGAAAATACTGTTACCAATAAACCTATTGCAGGACAAACGGGTGTTTATATGATTAAAGTTACTAAAGTAGATACGCCCCAAAACGTTGATGACGCAACCATTAAAAGTTATCAAACCACTTTATTAAATACTCGTAAAAATCAATTGATGAGCAAAATTAATCCTGCTCTAAAAGATTATGGTAAAGTAAAAGATTTAAGATATAAATATCAATTTTAATTAAACTTTTTCATATCATTCGTTAAAAAACGGCAATCTTGTATTGCCGTTTTTTTTTATTTCTGATTTACCTTGCTGAGCATGATTTTATCGTTAAAATAAAAAAATTGATTAGATTAATAAACTTTACATTGAGCAACGTCTTACTAAACCTAATACTCCAAAACGTATGGGCTTGATATTCTTCTTCGGGGAGTTTATCGCTTGCATTAGTTATATCATATTTTTCGATTTTTTGCAGCTTTATAAAAGAATCTAACATTGAACAAAAAAATCTTTTTTTTCATGGCAAAGCTATTTAGGGTTCAAAGTAATAAAACAATTGAAAAAAAAAGCGAGCTTTTCGCTCGCATTATCAATTAATTGATGATAAGTTTTTGTGCAAAACCAGTATCTACATCTTTTATCCAGTAAAGTCCTTGCGGTAAATCCACCATGAAAGATGAACGACCTTTAGGAACTTGATACTGATAAAGGCTTTTCCCTGTAATATCTAATAATTCTAGGGTAAGATTTTTTTCCGTTTCTAACATGAATTGCCCATGACTAGGATTAGGATAAAATTGAAAAATTACAGAAAATTTTTCTGATTTACTAGCACTAATGAACTCGGAAGCATAAATTCTCACACTATCATAACTAACAACTTCAACACAGTGATATACCTTGTTATTGATTAATTTAAAATCTCGGTTAACAGTATTAGCAATAGAATCAAAAACAAAAGTGTCCCCCCAATCATTAGAAAATAAGTTTATTCCATTGCTTATCGTAGCATAAACTTTACCATTAGAAGTCGCAAATACATTTTGAATTTCAGGTTTTCCTGAAGGGGAAATATTAGGCAAATTATTGGTGATATTTGTCCAGGTTTGTCCTGCGTCACTGGTTCTAAAAACATACCTTTTATTATTGTATCTACCTGTAAGTATCCAGTTATTTTCATCTTTAGCAGTAATATATCGTTCTCCGGGTTCTATTGGGTTACCATTTACAGTTGCTCCGGTTGTGAGAGGGGCGTACCATGTACTTCCTGCATCAGTAGTATAATAATAGGCTCCAGCAGAAGTTCCTACTATAGCAAAAGTAGAACTATAAACTCTTGCATGCCGAATTTCCCAAGCATTATATAAAATTCTTTTAGCATTCCAAGAATTTCCTCCATTGTTAGAATAATAAATCCAGCCCGCATTGGTTCCAATAATAATAAAATCTTGATAATTATCTATAGAATAAACATCGCCTAATTGATTTAGCGTATCCGTAACTAAAACAAAATTTTGTGTTCCGTTAGATTTATAAACCTTTTTTTTACCAGCAAATAATAGTGTATTGGGAGCAATATATTTTATTCCATGATAAGTAACAAGCGAAGTATTAGGAGTGTTAAACTCATTGGACCAAGTTTGCCCACCATCGGTAGTAAATCGAATTTTTGTTCCATACCTATCAATCATTGCACCATTTTGTTCGTTACCAGAATCAAAATCATATAAACGATTATTGGACCCCATAGAATTACTAGAAGCATATTTATGCTGACATTTGAGTTGCCAATTTTGGCTTTTTAATACACTGAATCCAAATAAAGCCATTAAAATCATCCATCTACCAAAAATTACTTTTTTCATATTACTTTAAGTTTATTGCTACAAAAATATACACTTTTTTTTTATTTTTTGGACCCAAAATGGCAAGATTCTTACTTATTCAGAAAAAAATAAAACACAACAGCCTATAAAAAAACCGTTGTATTTTTTAAATTATCTTTTTTGAGAAAATACTTGACCAATTCGGAGGAGAATAAAATAAAAAATTCGGATACAAAAAATTACGCGAGTTTTTTAGACAATATTTTAAGTCCGAAGCCTCTCCCAATCCATTAAATTGGTTAGAACAACAATTAAAAGAGTGGCAAGGGCATTTTCCCCAAACGGACGATAGAAGTTGATTTGTTTTTAAAGTGAAATAAAAAAGAGGCTCTTATGAGCCTCTTTCGTTTATTTTATTATTTATTCATATTACAATAGAGCAATAAGTACAATAAGCATAATGATAGAAATAATAAAACCCAGCGAACCTAAGACAATTCCAGCAATTCCCATACCTTTTCCGCCTTTATCGCCGCTTACTCCTATAATTCCAAATACTAAAGCGGCTATGGATAACAACAATCCCCAACCTAAGAAAGATACCAAGAATCCTAATATTCCCGTACACAAACTTACAATATTCGCCCAATGTGCATTATCAGCAGTAAATTTCTTGAAAATTCTACGAATTTTTCTGTCTTTTTTCTTTTGAGATTTGGACAAAGACTTGGAATTCTGTTGATGAGAATCTTTTTCACCACTATCCATTGTAGGCGCATTACTTTCGCTTAACGGAACACTGTTCACATAATAAGCGTTTACAACTTTGTTTTCATTAGCACTTTTAAGTCCTAATGCTTTCACAGTAACCATGGAGCTTAATAAGCTCAACATCCAGAAAACTAAAAAAACTTTTTTCATCATAGTAATAAAATTTTAAATATTTTTTGTTTTTACATGACAAAACTATAAGGCTAAAGTGCATTCTTTATGCATAGTTCTTTTTTTAAACAATATTTTTTTTAAAAATTTGATTATCAATAAAATAAGTAATTTAATTTGTCAGTTATTCTGTTACATCTCGGTCTTCATTAGTGTATTTTCCTTCATATAATTCTTTCATTACCTTCTTTTTTAGACCAATAGTTTCAAATGCTTTGTTTGATGTTGTCATGGTGAAATAAAAGTGTAGGTTTTAAAAAATGTCTAAAAGTATTTTAGGTTCAATTATTGAAAAATGGATGAGTATCGCCCCCAAATTTTTTACTATTTTTGTTGAAAAAACAAAATAGGTGATAACTTCTATCGTTTATGTAGCCATAGGTGGGGCATTGGGTAGTGTATTAAGATTTTTAATATCTTATTTTTTCAATTATTCAGAGAAGACTTCTTTTCCTGTTAGTACATTTATAGTCAATGTATTAGGTTGTTTTTTGATAGGTATTTTAATAGCCCTTTTTGAAAAACAAATTCTTGTCAATCCTATGCATAAATTATTATTGATTACAGGGTTTTGTGGCGGTTTTACTACCTTCTCTACTTTTGCTTATGAAAGCTTGATACTTTTTCATCAATCTCATTTTTGGACTTGGGGGCTGTATATGATGGCTAGTAATTTATTGGGCTTTATGATGGTCATGCTTGGTATATATTTATTGAAGTAATTTTTCAAAAAAAAGCACAGATTCTTTCATTCTGACTCCGTACCAACTAAACATCTCGCCATCCACTAACATTACTTGGGTACAAGGTAACAGTTCTTGAAATACTTGAATATGTTTTTCTTTAAAAGGGAAAGGCTCAGAAGACAAAAACAAATAATCAGGTGCTACCTGCTGTAGGTCTTCCATAGAAAGGGTGGGGTAACGCCCCTGATGCTCAAAAGGATTGATAAAACCTAATTGATGTAAAACATCATGAATATAAGTAGTTTGACCTACCGTCATAATAGGGTCATACCAAATTAAATAAACGGCTTTTTTTTGATGAACGATGGTACTTAATTTCTCAGGAATTACTTTTAGCCATTCCTTCGTAAGAAGACTTTTTTGAAATAAATCCCCTAGATTTTTTATCATTCGTATGCCCTCTTTCCAACTTTCTACGTTTACCACATAAACGGGATATTTTTTTTCTAAGGTTTGAACCATTTCGGGGGTATTTTCTTCTTTTTCTGCGATGATACAATCGGGTAATAAGGCTTCTATTTTATCGTAATGAACTTTCTTAGTTCCTCCGACTATGGGAATGTTTTGGATTTTGTCTTTGGGGTGAATGCAAAATTTGGTTCTTCCAACAACATTTACTCCCATGGCTATTAAGGTCTCTGTAATGGAAGGACATAAACAAATTACACGTTCAGGAACTTTTTTTAGTTCAATTTTACGGTTTAAATCATCTACTATCCACATCATTCTTTACCGATAAACATTCTAGGTTGAATAGAAAATTTCTCAAAATACAAACGTTCCAATTGTGGAAGGTAATCCATAGAAAAAGAATGGTCAATGAATGCAATAGCACAACCTCCAAAGCCTGCTCCTGTCATTCTTGCTCCTAAACAACCTTTTTGATTTTGAATATTTTCTACTAAAAAGTCTAATGCTTCACAAGACACTTGATAATCATTTTTTAAAGAATTATGAGATGCATTCATCAGCTGCCCAAAAGTTATAAAGTCTTGATTTTCTAATGCTTTGACAGATTTTTTTACACGTTCTTGTTCTGTGATAACATGCTTTGCACGTTTTTTGAGTATATCATCATTTAAAAAGTCTAAATCAGAAATAGTTGCTTCTGCTAAATTTTGAATATTTTTATGTTGTTGAATGATTTGCAAGGCTTGTTCGCAAGAAGTTCTTCGTTCATTATAAGCTGAGTGTTTTAAGCTGCGGGGCAATTGTGTATCAAGAATTAAAACTTTATATTTCCCTTCCATAAAAAAAGGAATTTTTTGATGTTCAAGCCTTTGGCAATCAATAAGTAAAGCGTAATCCCGTTCATTATGAGCAATAACATAGCTATCCATAACTCCGCAGTTTACTCCAATATATTGATTTTCAATTTTTTGTGCAATTATAGCGATGTCTAAGGAAGACCAGTAAAGTTGTAAAACTTCATTAAAGGCTTTCAAAGTAACTACGAGTATTGCTGCTGATGAAGATAGCCCTGAACCTTCTGGTAAATTTGAGTGGTAATTCAATTCATAAGCATGGGGAATAGCAATTTGCTGGTCTTGTAGATATTGAATTACGCTTAATGGATACTGAAACCAAGCATGTTCTTTGGGAAATGTAGCGTTGAAAGAACAAGAAAAAGGTTCATGTTTATCAGAATAAAAAATCCATTGATAAGAATGGGGCTTTATTTCTAGTGATATTCCTAAATTGATAGTAGTAGGTAGTACCCAACCGCCATTATAATCTAAATGTTCACCAATTAAATTGATTCTGCCTGCGGCAAAATAAGTTTTTTTCATACAGGGTAAGCAATAGGAAAAGGCTCTTGCGTATATTCTAGTTCGAAAACTTCTGCAAACTTTTGTTTCATGACTTGCATAACTTCCTCAAAAAGGACTTCTCTCCCTAGTTCTTTCTGAATAGAAGTAACTCCTTTATCCGTAATTCCACAGGGGATAATATTTTGGAAATAAGTCAAATCGGTATTTACATTTAACGCCAAGCCGTGCATACTAACCCATCGGGAACAACGAATTCCTATGGCTGCAATTTTACGGGGATTTTTTTCAATATCTACCCAAACACCTGTTAAGCCTTTGATTCTATGACCTTCAATTCCATAATAACCAATGGTTTGGATAATCACTTCTTCAATGTTTCTTAAATAGATGTTCAAGTCGGCTTTAAAATTTTCTAAATCAAAAATGGGATAAGCCACTAATTGCCCTTTACCATGGTAGGTGATGTCCCCCCCTCTGTTAATCGGGTAGTATTCAATGCCTCTTTGATGACACTGCTCTTCGGAAAGTAACAAATTTTGAGCATTGCCACTTTTGCCTAAAGTATAAACATGATTATGCTCACAAAAAATCAAATAATTAGGCGTAGGAATTTCAGTGCCGTTATCGCGATTTTGAATTTTTATATCTACGATGGATTGAAGCAAACTTTCTTGGTAATCCCAAGTATTTTTATAAGGCGCGTTAGGAAGCCATAAAAAACGGACTTTTCTGTTCTGTATTGTGTACATAACCACAAAATTAGGAAACTAAAATAAAATATACTGAAAATTATTTGGGCGTGCCCCTCATGCTTCGCATTCGGGTCGGGCTGCTACGGGCTTCGCTGTTCGCTTCGGCAATCCTTTTTCTGCTTCGGTAAACTCAGCTTCAAAAGGCAGTGCCACTTCGTGCCCTTCGCATCCCTCACGCTTTACAGGTTTTAAATAACAATATTTTGTTTTTGAATAAAAATAAGTAAACCAATTAAACCCATAAAAATATAGCTTTGAGTTTCGTTGAAAATTTTTTTAGATATAATTTTGCATTACAAAAAACATATTATAATTTCGCTTTTTAATTGAAAATAGAATATCAATCATTATGGAGTTTAACAGTCAATTTTTAATAGATGCACTGCCCGTATTATCCTTAGTAGGCTTTGGTTTATTAGTCATGTTATTAGATGCATTTAAAAACGATAAAATTACATCATTAGTAACCATTTTGGGTATTTTAGTATCTATGGTTTTAGCTATACCCGGATTAGTAGCACCCGAAGAAATGCGATTATCTTTTTATAATGTAATTTATGCAGGTGGTTTAGCAGGTTTAATCCATATATTTTTGTGTATTTCTGGAATTCTTTCTATCCCTTTTATCACCGAATATTTAAAAAAACAAAATCAATCTCATTTACAAGGCGAAGTTTTTGCTTTAATAATTTTTTCCTTAATTGGAATGAACCTTTTAGCAACTGCAAATGACCTTATCATGACTTTTATCGGTTTGGAAATTATGTCTGTTTCTTTATATATTTTAGCAGGAAGTTTCAAAAAAGATTTACGTTCTAATGAAGCAGGCTTAAAATATTTTTTATTAGGAGCTTTTGCTTCTGCATTTTTATTGTTCGGTATCTCATTAATATATGGTATGACAGGCACTACTTTGTTAGACCGTATTGCAACCATTGACCCTAACCTTATTAAAGACAAATTCCCTGTATTATTTTATCCTGCACTTGCTTTAATTGCTATTGGTTTTTTATTTAAACTCAGTGCATTCCCTTTCCATGTATGGACACCAGACGTTTATTCAGGGGCACCTACTCCATTAGTAGGTTTTATGGCAACAGGTTCTAAAATGGCTTCAGTAATTGCTTTTGGTTTTATTTTAAGTAGTTTATTGCCTCAATCTGGTGATAAATTATCTCAAGTAATTGCTATTTTAGCTGTTCTTTCCATGATTTATGGTAACATTGTTGCAGCACAACAAAAAAATATCAAAAGATTATTGGCTTATTCCAGTATTTCTCACACAGGCTATATGTTATTAGGGGTTGCGGGTGGTCCTGAAGGGTATAAAGCGGCTATTTTCTATATGCTTATTTACACATTTATGACCGTTGCAGCTTTTGCGGTAATTTCTTCTATTGAAACCTCTGAAGAAGACTTAAATTATGAAAATTGGAAAGGTCTTGGTCTTAAAAATGTATCTTTTGGTATTATTATGTCTATTTTAATGTTTTCATTAGCAGGGTTTCCTCCATTAGCAGGGTTTATTGGTAAATACTTTGTATTTTTAGCGGCTGTTAAAGGTGGTTTTTCTGCTTATGCTGTGGTAGGTATTTTAACAAGTGTTGTAGGAGCGTACTATTATTTGAGAGTTTTGGTTACTATGTTCTTTGAAAAACCTTCCGATGGCTCAGAAGCTAAAACCTTACAAATTCAAAATAGCATTTTATTGCCCATTATCGTTCTCGCAGCAATCATTTTGATTATTGGTATTATGCCTGCTCCAATCACAAGCTATTTGGATATTCTATACGGTAAAGCTGGTTTCTTCGCAAAATTATAATCATAAATTTTTCACCCAAAAATAAAGCCATGAGTAATTTCATGGCTTATTTTTTTGGGGAAGTATACCTTACATCTAACATGCTTAACCTCACTTGGTGAGATGAAAAAATTTAAAAAAATATACTTTTCATTGCAAAAATATTTTTATATTTGCAGTAATAATGGTAAGCTAAAAAACTCATGTCATAGCTTAAATGTTACTGACAGCGGCGAAGCCATAAAAAAATTTCATCTATAATTCTGGGAAACTTAAATAAATTAACCTAATTGGACACTTAGGCAATGACCCTGAATACCAAATTCTAAAAAGCGAGTTATGCTTTCAGATAATCCCAAAGAATGGAATATAAAAAGACGAAACTTCCCATAGTTTAAGACACTGTTTTGCAACGCATTTACATGAATCGGGTACGGATATAAGAATTCTTCAAGAATTGTTAAAACACTTTACAAATGATACTATCCTAGAAAAAATATATAGATTTTTCGTGGGACTTTGTAGCAATTTACGCATGCGGAAAGAATAAAAACAGGTGCTAAAATTGTATTTATGCAAGGCGGGCAGACGTGCATAATTGAAACTTTTGTGCGTTTGGAAACAGTGCTCCGAAATATGGAGAATGGAAAATTTAAACAAAATATTAAATAATAAAACACTAAATATTAATAAATTAATTTTTAAATTAGTCAGATATTAAAATATTTATATTATGAAAAACACAAAATTCATTTATTTAATACTATTATTGTTGTTTTTTTCAAATTCTGCTTTCTCTCAAATTGAAACCATTTCAAACAAATGGTTTCAATTTGGATATTATGGTGAAAATATAACACACTACGGATTAACTGGAGGTTATGGATATTCATTTTGGAATTCATATACAAAGAAAAAAAATGTTCATATTCATCAACTTTACTTAGAAAATAATTTATCATTCTTTATTCATCAAAACAATCAGGTGGTATTTAGCATTATTCCAGAGTTAGGCTATAGGTACACAAAAAATTTGAACTGGTATATTCAAATTACCGGAGGTGCAGGTATACTTCGTACTTTCTATTTAGCAAAAACATTTGAGGCTGATGGTACTGGTGGATTTAATAATATCCCTATGGCGGGAAAGTGGTCTTTAGGTAGTAGCTATAGTTTAGGATTGGGTAAATCTATTAAAAAAGGAAAAAAACTTTTTCTTTTTACACAATTCAGGCTTACAAACGAGTATTTCTACAATCAAAAAACGTTATGGAGACCAATTTTTCAGCTTGGAATTCTAAAATCTATTTAATATTATGAAACAAATACTGTTGATTTTTCCCCTCCTTTTATTTTAAGTTGGTTGTTCAAAAAATGATTTTGAATTGTCCGACAATCTGAGGCTCCGTTATAAAGATGCCGACATGCCCATCTGGATTCGCGGTAATTCAAGTTCAAATCGAATAGTTCTGTTTTTACATGGTGGACCCGGTGGTTGCTCAATTTGTCTGAGAACATATTTTAAGTCTGCCGAAGAACAACTAATAATGGCATATTGGGACCAAAGAATATCTGGTTCCTCTGGTGGAATAAGTCATTCTTATCAAATTTCCTATTTGCAATTTGCAGATGATTTAAAGCAGGTTGTATTGTTAATTAAAAAACTATATCCTAATAAAAAATTGTATTTACTTGGTCATAGTTTTGGAGTTGAACTGGCTTGGCAATTTCTATCAACAGATAATAATCAAAGTTTAGTTGATGGATTTATTGTAATGGATGGCACCTATTCAACTTATGAATGGCTTATTGTTTCACAAAAATGGATTAAAAATCAAGCAATTTTACAGAACGATGGTGAAGCTTATAATTATATGAATAATTTAAGTCTAACAAAGGAAAATATGTTGGATATGGTTAAATGGGGTGATTGGTATAAATATATATTTAGATTAGGAGGAAACCCTGTATGGCCAACTGATGATTCTGGTTATAACTTAAAACTTTGGTTTTTTTCTCCTCATTCAACATTTTCTAATTCTTTAAATTCATCTTTATATGATAATTATTATAACCAAGAAATATTTACATTTGACAGAAAAGATTTCTTGAAAAATATCTACATTCCTATAACTATTTTCTGGGGCGAAAAAGATGGAATTATGCCTGTAGAACATGCCTACCAAACATCGGATTTACTTCCAGGGAATCCAATTCCAATCATATTTAAAAACTCATGGCACAGTCCTTTTCATACAGAAAATGATTTATTTACCCGAGAATTAATTAAAGCGACACAATAAAAATTTCAACTGTGCATAACAGGCGTTTGGCTCAATGGCGGGGCAGTTCTTCGATTGAACTTTTATGCTAAAAATCCGCCACTATGCCAAGCCGCAAACCGTTATGCCCAATGCTGAAAAATGAGAGTTCTCCGTAGACAATGATGTAGTAACTTGACAAGTTATGCAAGAAAATGGCGACACTTTACCCAGACATAGAAACCATAAAAAAGTCAAAAGTTCAACCAACAGTCGGTGAACTGGAACTGCTGACATTTTTAAACCAACATCTTGACGACAGTTACGAAATCTTTTTTCAACCATTCTTAAACGGGGACAATCCTGACATTGTATTAATGCGAAAAGGTTCGGGCGTGATTATTTTTGAAGTTAAGGACTGGTATCTTCGCCACTACTACATTGACGCAAAAACTAAGTGGAAATTAAGACAGAATGATTCATTTATTAAATCCCCTTTAACACAAGTTGACGAATACAAGGAAAATCTTTACAATTTGCACATAGACACATTGCTTGAGAGAAAAATCCGCAACAAATATTATCTGGCTGTTGTTAGTTGTGCTGTTTATTTTCATAACGAAACAGAATCTTCTGTAAATAGATTTCTGTTAGACAATTTTCAAAGTGATGAACATAAAAAATACAGAAAGTTCGTCAGTTATTTTTCATTGCTCGGTTCCGATTCTCTTAACAAATTTCGCTTAGATGAACTTTTGCTAAGAACAAGAATAAACCAACAATCAAAGTTGTTTTCAGATGATTTGTATGAGAATTTCAAAAGGTATCTAAAACCTCCATATCATAAATTAGAGGAAAGGATTAAGATAGAATACACTAAAGAACAAGAGGAGTTAATTTCAAGCAGAGCAGGTGCGAAACAAAAAATAAAAGGTGTTGCTGGAAGCGGCAAGACATTGGTTTTAGCAAAGCGAGCGGTAAATGCACACAAGAGGACTGGCGAAAAGGTCTTGATTTTAACCTTCAACCTTTCTTTGAAGAATTACATACACGATAGAATAAATGATGTTCGGGAAGGATTTTATTGGGACAATTTTTATATCACCAACTATCATCAGTTTTTCAAGTCACAAGCAAATAACCATAACATAGCAATAATGG
>CAZBPK010000163.1:0-42993 GCA_964493765.1 uncultured Bacteroidia bacterium
AATAAAATTACCGACTTTATATTTGTCGTTTACAGAAATTCCTGTAATATTTAAAATTTCGTAAGCTTTTTCTGTAGTTAAAGCAGGTTGAATAGCTTTCATGATTCCTATTGTAGAAGCCACGTAAGGTGTAGCCATAGATGTACCATTAAGAGATTGATATTGATTATTAGGCACAGTAGAAAGTATATTTACACCAGGCGCTGCAATAGGAAATTTTTGTTCTGTAAAATAATTAGAAAAACGGGCTTTTTTAAGGTCATCATCTACCGCAGCTACAGTAATAGTATTGCTACAACTCGCAGGTGCATGATTCTTTGCATCATTATTACTATTTCCTGCGGCAACGACTACAATGGCTCCTTTTTGATTGCAATAATCCACCGCCTTTTCGTAAATCCTTTGACTTTTATCATTACTTGGACCCCCCAGAGACATAGAAATGACATCAGCCCCTAAGTCGGCTGCTAAAATCATACCATCTACTACTCTTTCCTGCGTGCCCCTACCTCCAGGCAAAACCGTAATACTAGTAACTTTACAAAAACGATTATTATAATTTAAAGAAGCTATACCTTTATGATTATTGGTTACAGAACAAGCAATACCCGCACAATGAGTACCATGCTTATCCGTATCTCGGTCATAACTAGATTGAGTAGAAAAATAATTATCTTTTAAATCTTCATGGTTTGCATCTACCCCTGTATCTAAAATAAAAATTTTCGCTGTCTTTTTAGGTTTGATTTTTTTTAAAGTTACAGCCAATTCATCAACCTCTAAAGCACTTAAAGCCCACTGTTCAATAGCTTTTGAGTCATTGATAAAATTGTAACCAGTTACAGGCTTTAAGGACATAGTAGAAGCCTCTTCTGGCTCTAAACTATACGTTTCATTCCATTCTATATTTTCTATTAATTTAGAATCTTTTAAGAGTTCATAAACTCTATTCGCATCTAATTCTGTATCAACATCTATAGAATAACAGTTATCCAAATCCGTAATTCCTTTATCCTTTAAATGCGGAAAAGCAGGCTTCATTTTAAAATTAATTTTTAAAGTATTTATTAACTCTCTCAGTTGTTCAGAATTATCGTTATTCTTAAGAATGACTAATAACTCCGCCGATGGATTACTCTCTAAATCTTCTGACGAAGTTTGATAATCAAAACGAAGCCCTTCCTGAACATACCGAATCTGAAGCCCATAATAAATGCCAAACCCTATCCAAAAAAGTGTACTGACAATTGCTAATTTAGGACTCTCAAATAAAATAATAGATAATAAAATTAAAAAAACATCACGAATTGCCCATGCAATCCAAAATTTATCCTCAAAACCATAGTTAGAGTAAAAAGCTACTCCGTGAACCAACAAACTCGCGATAATTAAATATCCAACCAAAGACTTGATACCGTTATACCTCTCTAATCTGTCTAAAATGTTCCATAGATATATCAAAAGTATAATTACAGATAACGTAATAGGATAAAAATCACCCATTTTTTCTAACCAGTTTTCCATAAGATTTTATTATTTTATTTCTTTGACTAAAAGCACTTCATAAAAATCACCATTCATAAAAATATCCATTTCGTCCTCTAATTTATTAAGCACTATGGCTACTTTTATTCCTTGTTTTTGAAATTCAACAGGTAATTTACTTAAATTATACGAATGCGTCGGAGTTTCTAACTTCCATATACCTGTCTCTAATTCTTCATAACTTATAAATCCTATTTCTAAAAATGCTGGTAGTTTTACCTTAATTTCCATCTCGTAACAAAAATATTATTTTTTTTTATTAACTTTGTAAATCGTTTATGAAAAAATTACTTTTTTCTCTATTTTTTTCTTGCTATTTTACTTGTCATGCTCAAATGGCTTTCAATGTACAAATAAGTTCTAGTACTTTAAAAAATTCGTTATGGCAAGCCTACAAAAATCCAGAAACTTACAAAAATCAAGAGATAAAAGCCCTTTCTGCATTAGCAAGCCATCAAAATCACCCGTTAAGCCAATGGTTTACCATTACTTTTCAAGATAGTGCTCAATATTTACAATGGATACAAAAAAATCAAAATCAAATCCTGAAGATTGAACCTGTTAGAAATTATACTCTTCATACTTATAATGACCCTGATATTCCCAAACAATATCATCACGACTTAATTAAAACCTTTGATGCTCAATTGCTTACTCGTGGAAATGGTGTTGTTATTGGCATTATTGATACAGGAATAGATTTTTTTCATGAAGAATTAGAAGGGCAATTCTTTGTGAATTCCCCCGAAGATATCAATGGCAATGGAACGTTTGAATTTTGGTCAAAAGATAGTGTACGAAATGGAATTACAGGAGATTTAGACGGCATAGACCAAGACGGTAACGGTTATATAGATGACGTAATCGGTTATGATTTTACAGACCAACCTCGTTTATTGGGGGGCGGAGATTATTTATTTGAAGACCCTGTTCCTTATGATGATAATCAACACGGCACCTTGGTAGCAGGAATTATTGGAGCGAAAGCCAATAATAACAAAGGCGGCATTGGAATTGCGCCAGAAAGTAAGTTGATGATATTAAGAGCTTTTGCGGCTTCAGGAAATGGTGAAGATGATGACATTGCAAGAGCCATTGTTTATGCTACGGATAACGGTGTTCATGTATTAAATTTTAGTTTCGGAGATATTTATCCTTCACAAATTATGCATGCCGCTATACAGTATGCTTATTCTCGTGGTGTAGTAATGGTAGCTTCAGCGGGCAACGGAACAGGCGATGCACCCCATTATCCCTCAGGATTCCAAGAAGTAATCAGTGTCTCGGCTTCTATGTTTCAGAATGATAGAGAGTTTTTATGGCCTTTAAGTTCTTATGGCGGAACAGTAGATTTATGCGCACCCGGCGCTGGGATTTATACTACGGATTTAACGGATAGTACGAACCGAAATAAACACGGCGAATTTTCAGGAACTTCTACTTCCGCTCCTATGGTCTCAGCCGCCGCCGCACTACTTAAATCTATCAATCCTGCCTTAAATCCTATCCAAATCAAAGGAATTTTAACTTCCACAGCCCAAGATATACAAAACCCCGGTTGGGATTATTTCACGGGAGCAGGTAGGTTAGATATTCTTAAAGCATTACAATTCCCCACTTCCATAAACGTACAAATCCATCAACCTATTCATTTACAAGGTTTTTACCAAGATACTATACCTATTCAAACTACGGTGATACATCCACTTTTACAATCTTTTACTATTTTTTATTTTCAAGGAGACTCCATAGGCAATAATCATATTCCTTTATTTACAGGAGATTTTCAACATATAGCCCAAACCAATTACGTTTGGAATGTGCAAAATTTACCCGAAGGAGTTTATACAGTAGGTTTAGAAATACGCTTACGAAATAGCCAAACGCTTCAAATTCGTAGTAAAATTTTTATTGACCGTACTCCCCCGACATTAGAAATTAAAGTCAATGATTATGCGTATGAAAATCAAGAACGAAAATGGCTGATGGTCTATCGTGCTAACGAACCGATTTTCGCAAAACTAAAAATTCAAGAAGCCTCTACCCAAAAAGTCTACGAAATTCCTTATGATAAAATTACTCAGAACGGCATGTTTCTTATAGGAAATGAAATTCTGAACCCCGGTTTTTATGCTTATAAAATCATCGCAAAAAATTCTGCTGGTCTAATAGATTCTTCACAAATAGGACAATTCTTATTTGAGCCTTATACCATTCCTATTACTACGTTACAACCTAAAAATTATAAAATCCCCGCAGGCTATTATTTACCTGAATATTATGATTTTGACAATGACGATTTGCCTGAAATCTTATATAATGAATTTGATAGCACAGGAAGTTATTCAAATAAAATTTATTTAAGTGAATGGAATGCCCAACAATTTGTTAAAATAGATAGTCTCATCACCGACAGCCCACGTCTCCCTAAAGATGTATGGAACAAAAATTTACTCTCTAATTTGCGAGATAGTATCTTTTTATATCAAAATTCTAATCCATATTTACCAAAAACTTCCAAGTTATTGAATGATAAATATTTTCCTGCTCAATTTGCTGATACAGACCAAGATGGACAAATAGAAATTATTGCTAAAAACTTTAAAGATTATGTAATTCTAGAACAACTATCTAACGGTGAATTTTCTTTAATAGCTACCTTAGCCGATACCTCTTCGGATTATATCGGTTCAACGGCTCCCCGAGTAGTTATCAAGGATTTGGATTTAGACGGAAAACTAGAAATTGTTTTTGGTGATTATGATGGTGATGTATTCATTTATGAAAATGTTACTAATAACCAATATGCTTTAAAAGCCTATTTTGCAGGGGACCTAGAAAAATCTTCTGATGCTATTGTGGCAGGAGATTTGAATAATAACGGTTATCCTGAACTCATTGTCGTTTCTAAAACCTCGAACCTAAGAAATGCCGATTTTGAATACGATATTCCTTATTGGAAAATCCAAATCTACGAAGCAACTGCTAACGATACCTATCAAGAAGTCTGGCAAACCTATATTTATAACCATCATTCCGATACATGGAACGCTAGTATGACCCTAGACCTCAATAATGATGGTACTCCTGAATGGTTATTTTCACCTTTTCCAGTTACTTACATGTTAGATTATGTGAATGGAAATTATGAATTTTTATGGTTTCATTATGGAAGCCGCCAGAACAGTTATGCAATTGTGGATATGAATTATAACGCCTTTCCTGAAATAGGTTTAACTACAACGGACAGCACCGAATTTTTTGAATGGAGCCAAGCAGCTGTAAATTTACCTGATGTTGCATTTATACAAGTAGAAACCTGTGCTGATAGTGTTTTTGTATCTTGGAATACTGTACCGAATATTTATCAATATTTAATTTGGAAAGCGGAGCCACAAAATTTGACTTTTCAAAGTTTTCAAATTGTCAATCAAAATTATTGGTCAGATACTTTACAGAGTCCTAAATGGATTGCAGTAAGTAGCTATAACAGCGCTTATAATCCGCCATTTAGTAATTTAAGTTATGCCGTTTATGGTTATCCCCACCCACCCTTTACAATAGACAGCGTCCAGATTATAAACGAAAAAACTTTAAAAGTTTATACCTCTCAAAAATTGCATGAAAATATTTTGCCTCATCAAATTTTATTAAATGATAATCCATTTCAAACAATTATAATACAACCCCAATTTAGCATTGTTCAATGGAAAGAAGGCTTACAAATAGGCAACAATACCATGAGTTTCTCGAAGGATTTATCCGATGAATATGGAGGTTGCTTATCAGAAAATCAGCTGCCTATCCTAATAAGTTATATTCCACAAGAAACGAAAATTTTATTTTTAACACAATGGCAAGCCATCACGCCTAAGAAAGCGATTTTACGTTTCAATGAACCTATATCCCCTAATAGTATTGCATTAAACAAGTTCAATAGTTCCGTTGGACAAATTGAGCAAGTTCAACTTCTTTCTGCTAACGAAGTGGAATTGCTTTTTAAAGAAGCCATTTTAGGAAATATGGGCTATGAAGTACGAGTAAAAATCAAAGATTTATGGAATGACAATGGTTATAAAACCTATGAAAATGTAGGAGACATAGCAGTTTTTGCGACTAGCCCCACAGAATTAAAAGAAGCACTGGTTTACCCTAATCCCGTGATTTTAAATAAACATGAAAAAGTAACTTTTGCACAAATTCCAAACGGAACGGAAATAGAAATTTATACCTTATCAGGGCGTTATATCCAAACTATTAAAGAACAAAACAGCCTAGGAGGTGTAGACTGGAACTTAAAAGATATTGAAGGAAAAAGGATTTATTCTGGGATTTATTTATTTAAAGCGAAAACCGAAGGTTCGGAGTTTATAGGACAATTTGGGGTAGTGGATTGAAAATATTAAGAACAGAACTTAAATTTCTTGCAGAAGAATAAAAACTATTATGAAAAATAAAAATACAAAATTTTAAAAAAATAGAAAATGAAATTTTTTGTATTTTTGCCATTCTATTGAAAAGATGAAGGATAATTTATATGGGCTCATTATGGCAGGAGGCGTGGGAAGCCGTTTTTGGCCTATGAGTAGGCAATCTTACCCCAAACAATTTATTGATGTCCTGAATTGTGGTAAAACTTTAATTCAAATGACCTATGAAAGGCTTTCACATTTTTTAAATCCTGAAAATATTCTTATTGTAACCAATGCAGAATATGTACATTTGGTTAAAGAACAAATTCCTAATTTTCCTATTCAAAATATTCTTTCTGAACCTGTAGGAAGGAATACTGCTCCATGTATTGCTTATGGGTGTTTTAAAATTCAAAAGATGAATCCTAATGCCGCTGTTTTGATTTGTCCTTCCGACCATCTAATTATTGACGAAGCCTTATTCCAAAATATAGTTTTGGATTCTTTTGATGCAGTACTTCAAAAGCCTATCATTATGACCCTAGGCATAAGACCTACAAGACCTGATACAGGCTATGGTTACATTCAGTTTGAAGAAGATAATATTAAAACACCTTTTTATAAAGTTAAATCTTTTACAGAAAAACCTAGTTTAGAAATTGCTGAATATTTTTTAAGTTCAGGAGAATATTTATGGAATAGTGGTATTTTTATCTCTTCTGTTCACCATTTAATTCAAGAATTTCAATGTTATCTTCCTGATATTCATGAAATTTTTGTGAATATTAATAATGATTTATTAACAGAAAATGAAACTGAACAAGTTAATGATGCATATTTAAAATGCCAGAATATTTCCATTGATTATGGTATCATGGAAAAAACTGAACAGGTTTTTGTTTACCCTGCTTCCTTCGGTTGGTCTGATTTAGGAACTTGGGCTTCTTTATATGAACATATTCCATTAGACGAAAACCAAAATGCTAAACAAGGAAAAGTAATTGTTTTTAATTCTCATCAGAACATGATAAGCAGCAAATCTCAGGATAAAATTGTAGTCATTGAAGGACTTGATAACTATATTGTAGTCGATACTGCTGATGTTTTGATGATATGCAGAAAAAATCAAGAACAATTTATTAAAGAAGTCGTTAATCAGTTAAAGAAAGAAAGAACTTATGACCGTTATTTATAAAATTTTATTTTTTTCCTTGCAATTGAGTTATCTTTTTGCACAACCTACCAAAGGTCAAAAAGTAAAAAATATTCATACTGTAACTACTTCTATTGAAGATTTTGATTTATATGAAACTACTAAATCTCAACCTATTCTTTTGATTTTTTATAGAGGCTTTCATTCTCAACCCTGTAACAAATTTTTAAAAAATCTTGCTTCCATTCAACCTTTAATGCAAGAAAAAAATCTTTTGATGGTTATTGTTACACCAGATAATCCTTTAAATATTGAGAAAACTCAACAAAAATACTTGAACACTTCTCAAAATTATGTGTTTATACAAGATTTTGATTGTAAAATCATGCAAGATTATCAAGTAGATATTAAAATTGCTAATTCTAAAGAAAATTTTTATAAAATTAGTGGTTTTGCTAATAATAAAGAACACTTCATTTTGCCAATGTCTTCAACTCTATTAATTGACCGTAATCAAACGGTACTTTATGCCTACCATTCCAAAAACCCACGAAAAAGACCTAGTATCAAAACACTTTCAGATGAAATTTCAAAAATATAATACCATGAACAAGTTATTATTATTATCTTTTTTCCTTTTATGGAATTTTGGCTACAGCCAAGATTATGAATTGGTTTATGAATCTAAAAATGGAACCATTGAAATATCAAAGTCTGATTATGATAATTCTCTTTTAGCCATTGAGATTGACCATGACCATTTCAAGGACAAAATTTTAAAAGTAATGGATCAAACTACAAAAGAAGCTGTAATAGATTATAGTTTAGATTATGCTTGTGATTTTTTACAAAAACTTACTATTGATAATCAGTATACAGCTTTGATTGTTCGCTATACCATTTTCTATCCTATGTCTGACCAAGGAGATCCTGTAACTACCCGCTATGATTTAGTTATTTACCAAAAAGATACTCCTATTTTTAGTTATCCATTTACACATCAAACGGATTATAATATGGCAACTAGTTTTACTGTAAAACCTAAAAATGATTATTCCACAGGAATAATTACTAAAAATGGTACAACTTTAAACTTAGAAATCAAAAAACCTAAAACCAATGATTACACCAAAGGTGTAATTACTGAAAAACACCAATTAAGCCTTGTAAATGGAAAATGGCAAGGAAAATTAATAAGCAAACAATAATCATTGGATTTTTTGCTAATTAATTTGGATTGAATCCATTTCACTAAAATGCATTTGGAATGAAAATCTTAGTAATCAACCATCCGCAAGAAGATTATCTTGCGGATACTCTTATTATTGGATTAAAACTTTTATATGGTAGTAATGTTTTTGAATATCCTGTAAAAGAAATTTTATACCAAAATGCTGATATTTCAAAAGTTAGAGGAAATGGTTTCACTTACTATCAATATCTTTCTCGAGATTGGATTCAACCTTTTGATATCCATAATATTGATCAAATTTCATCTTTTGAGCTTATTATTTTTACTTCCATTTATAGGCAATATGATATATTTCTACAACTTTTTCCTTTCTTAAATCCACAAAAGACTTTAATCTTTGACGGTGAAGATAAACCGAATATTTTTCTTTATGCAGGTAAATATTGGAAAAATCCTGTCTATTGGTTTGCAAAAAAGCCTCATCATTATTTTCTTTATTTTAAGAGAGAAATCACACCCAAAACCTATCAATCTCTATATTACAAACTACTTCCTGAAACTTTATTTCAAAATCCTCAAAAATTACCGAAGAATATTTTTCCTGTAAGTTTTGGATTTCCTGATTCCAAAGTAATTAGTGAATTACCGCGAAAAACAAAACTTTTCACGGAACATATTGTTGATGAGGAGGTAAAACAAATGATTGGAAAAAAAGCTGGTTATGTATTTACGAAAGAAACCGAGTATTATCATGATTTGCAACAAAGCCAATTTGGTATTACTACAAAACGCGCTGGTTGGGATTGTTTAAGGCATTATGAGCTTGCTGCAAATGGTTGTGTTTTATGTTTTAAAAATTTAACCAATAAACCGAAATATTGTGCACCTCATGATTTAATCCCTAATGTAAATTGTATAAGTTATACTGATTACCAAGACCTTAAAAATCAAATTGATAAATTATCAGAAGTAGATTATGAGAAACTACTCAGAAATACATTAGCATGGATAGAAACCAAAAAAGCTACTAATATTGTAAAGCAAGTTCTAGAAACTTTTCATCATATTCAACAGATTAAGTGATGATAAACAATTTACACTTTTTTAGGACGTTAAAAATTCCTATAAAAACTTGTAAAAATTTGTTACTTACAAAAAAATCTATCAATTTTGTTTTTTAAAATTTAAAGCAATGGATACTCTCAATTTCGTGAATACATCAGAATCTATTTACATAGATGGTTTATATCAAGAATATTTAAAAAATCCTGAATCTGTGGATTCTAGTTGGAGACGTTTTTTTGAAGGTTTTGAATTAGGTTCTAAATTATATCCTAAAAATGGAAAATCAAGTACTTCATCTAAATCAACTGTTCCAGCTACTAGTGAACAACTTCAAAAAGAACTCAAAGTTCTTGATTTAATTAATGCGTATCGTTCACGTGGGCATTTATTTGCTAAAACTAATCCTATTCTGCCGAATAAAGCTTATAAACCTACTTTAGACATAGAAAATTATGGCTTAACTTCAGAGGATTTAAGCAAATCTTTTTTTGCAGGTTTTGAAATTGGCTTACCGAATGCCACTTTACAAGAAATTGTTGATTTTCTCAAAAAAACATATTGTAGCCATATTGGTGCTGAGTTTCGTTATATAAGGCATCCAGAAATTCTTTCTTGGCTTCAAAGCCGTATGGAAAGCACTCAAAATGCCCCAAAGTATTCTGCAGAAGAAAAAAAATTTATTATGCAGATGCTAGGCAAAGCACATTTATTTGAAACCTTTTTACATAAAAAGTTTGTAGGACAAAAGAGATTTTCTTTAGAAGGTGGAGAGGCTTTAATTCCTGCTTTAGAAATGACTTTAGAGCGGGGTGCAGAACTCGGAATTAAAGAATTTGTTTTGGGAATGGCGCATAGAGGACGCTTGAATGTTTTAACCAATATTATGCGTAAACCTTACGAATTGGTCTTTGGGGAGTTCCAAGATAAAGGAATTAGTGATGATATTTTTGATGGAGACGTAAAATATCACATGGGCTATAGTGACGACCCAATTTTAGGTAATGGCTTACAAGTTCATTTATCTATGGCTACTAATCCTTCCCATTTAGAAGCTGTTGACCCCGTAGTTCTAGGTATGGCTCGCGCAAAAATGGACGAACTTTATAAAGGTAATGAAAATGCCATTTGCCCAATCCTCATTCATGGTGATGCTTCGATTGCAGGGCAAGGAATCGTATATGAAGTCCAACAAATGAGCTTACTTGAAGGTTATAGAGTAGGAGGAACCGTCCATATTGTGATTAATAACCAGATTGGCTTTACTACCGACTCTAAAGATTCTCGTTCCTCTACTTATTGCACAGATGTCGCAAAAGTTACCTTATCTCCTGTATTTCATGTCAATGGTGATGACCCCGAAGCCGTAGCTTTTGTTACAAAATTGGCTATGGAATTTAGACAGACCTTCCATCGTGATGTGTTCATTGATATTATTTGCTATCGTAAATATGGACATAATGAAGGAGATGAGCCACGCTTCACTCAACCTAACATGTATTCTTCCATTGATAAACATCCTAATCCTTGGAAAATCTATACAGAAAAATTAATGAATGAAGGTGTAGTTAACCCAAAAGATGTAGAAAACTTTGAAAATGAATTGAATGCGCTTATGCAAAAGCAGTTTGATGATTCTAAATCCAAAGAAGATATTCAAGTGGATAGCACCCCCAGAAGAAGCTGGAGCGGAATTAAAGTCTATGATGATGAAAAATTAGAGCCTAACCCCAATACTCAAGTATCGGAAGAGTTTTTTAAATCTGTTGCTGAAAAAATTACTACTTTACCAGAAGGATTTCAACCTCATAAGACAGTTGGTCAATTATATGCTAACCGAAAAAAAATGGTCTTTGAAACCAATAAAATAGACTGGGGAATGGGAGAAATCATGGCTTATGCAACACTTTTAACCGAAGGTTATGATGTAAGGATTTCTGGGCAAGATGTTAGAAGAGGTACTTTCTCTCATAGACATGCTTATGTAATAGATATCAATACCAACGAAGCCCATACTACGCTTAAAAATTTAAGTGAAACAGGCAGTTTCTATTGCTATAATTCTTTACTTTCTGAATACGGAGTTCTAGGATTTGAGTACGGTTATGCTTATTCTTCTCCTTTCTGTTTGACTATATGGGAGGCTCAATTTGGAGATTTTGTCAATGGTGCACAAATCATTATTGACCAATTCCTTTCTGCAGCAAAATCAAAATGGAGAAGATTAAATGGCTTAGTAATGCTTTTACCTCACGGTTTTGAAGGACAAGGACCCGAACACTCCTCTTGCCGTTACGAACGTTTCTTAAATTTATGTGCCCAAAATAACATGTTTGTTTGTAATTTCACTACTCCCGCCAATTTATTCCATGCTTTAAGACGCCAAATTCACAGCGAATATAGAAGGCCTTTAATCGTTGCTACTCCAAAATCTTTATTAAGACACCCTCAATGTTTTTCTACCATAGAAGATTTTACACAAAAAGGTTTTCAAGAAGTTATAGATGACGTCGCAGACCCTCAAAAAGTGAATAGAGTGTTATTCTGTTCAGGAAAAATCTATTATGATTTGGATAAATATCGCCAACAATTTAATGTAGAGAATGTTGCAATAATACGTGTTGAGCAATTATATCCAATTCCTACAGAACAAATCAATAAAGTTCTTGAAAAATATAATAAAGCAAAAGAATGGTTTTGGGTTCAAGAAGAACCAGAAAATATGGGAGCATGGCCTATTTATATAAGAAAGTTTAGAAAACATGCATTAGATGTTATTAGTCGTAAAGAATCTGCGAGCCCTGCGACAGGTTCTCCTAAACAACATGCTAATCAACAAGCTTATTTAATCAAAAAGGCTTTAAACTTACCTAAAGATACTGAATTAAAATAATATTTTGAGATATAGCTCAATTTTAAAACATCTGTTATTCCAAAACAGATGTTTTTTTTATCCATTCAATAATTTTTGGGGTTGCACCTTGATGGGCATAAACATATTTTTGTGAGGCTTCTCCAGCTAATTTGAGTTTCTCTTTATCTTGTAACATCTTGACAATTTCATCTATTTTGGTATCTTTTTGTATAGGGAATGCGGCTTGATTTTTCATTAAACCAATAGCTTCATGAAACTTGGTATGATTAGGACCAAAAAATATAGGTTTTCCATATACTGCAGCTTCTAAAGTGTTATGAATACCAACTCCAAATCCTCCACCTATCCAAACTGCATCAGCATAATAATAAAGCCTTGATAACCAACCCATCTTATCAATAATGAGTACCTTTTGAACCTCTAATTCCTGATTATTTTCAATAGAAGAATAAAAAACCGCTTCTGGAAATAATTCTTTTAGTTTCTGATTATGATTTTTTGATATTTCATGAGGTACAATTACGAATGTCCAATCAGGCAAATTAGAATAAATTTTTTGAAACCAAATTTCATCGGCTAACCAAGAAGAACCTAACATCAATATCGGTTTTTTGGGTAAGTAATTTTCAATTTCAGTAACAGGTTTCCAATGCTCAAAAATTTGAATTACTCGATCAAAGCGAGTATCGCCTGCAAGGGTTACATTTTGATAATTACACTTATTTTTTAAGTTTTCAAAACTATTTTGATCTTGTACAAATATATGATTATAAGAAACTAAAGCATTTTGATATAAACCTTTTAAACTTCCTTTAAAAAAAGGGCTATTTTCTCTAAATACACCACTAATGAGAATACATGGAATATTTCTAATTTTAATTTCCAACAGAAAGTTTAACCAAAACTCATATTTGATGAATACAGCCATTTTAGGTTGAACAATCTCCAAAAAATCTTTGGCGTTTTGTGGTGTATCTAACGGTAAATAAGTGATAAAATCAGCGTGCTTATAATTCTTACAAAGTTCATAACCAGAAGGAGAAAAAAAAGTAACTAAAATTTTCTGATGAGGGAAATGGGTTTTAATCCATTCCATAATCGGTTTTGCTTGCTCAAATTCTCCTGAAGAAGCTGCATGAAACCAAATAGCATTTTGGTACTTAAAAGCATTGTTAGATAAATTTTCTTTCCAGTTTTTTCTTCCTTGAATCCACAAATGAGCTTTTTTTATCCATGGAGAGGCAGCGTAAATTCCTAAACCATAAAGTTTTACTCCCAAATTATATAGATAATTTTCCATTACCATTCCACAAAATTAGGAATAAATGCTAATTGAATTGTAAGAATATTTGCCAACGAATTTTATGATTTGAGCGAAGCCCTTCTAATTTTATTTTTGAAAACCAATTTTTTTGTAGCTTTGTAATGGCACAAATTGAGAAGCATTTTTTATTAACAATCTAATGAATTTTCAACAAATATATGATGAATATAAAAATTCTGTTTTTAATTTGGCGTTACAATATGTAGGTAACATTCAAGACGCTGAGGAAATTACTCAAGATGTATTTGTAAAAATTTATGAAAAACTCAATCAATTTAGAAACGATTCCAATATCAAAACATGGATTTATAGAATTACAGTTAATCATTCTATCGATTTTCTTAGAGCAAAAAAACGCCAGAAAAGAACATTTTGGTCAATCTTTAGTTTGAATGATGAAAATACAACCTTTGAAATCCCTCATTTTAATCACCCAGGCATTGAAATGGAGCATAAGGAAGAATTGGAATTTGTTTTTAAATGTTTAAATCAACTTCCTGAAAACCAAAAAACTGTGATAATTTTATTAAAAATTGAGGAATTATCGCAAAAAGAAGTTGCTGAAATCATGAAAATAAGTGTTAAAGCAGTGGAATCACTTTTTCAAAGAGGAAAAAAAAATTTAGAAAAATTACTCAACAAAAACGAAGGAATATGAATATAAAATCGTCTAAAGGTAATATGAATACTTCATTAGAAATATTGAAAAAAATTAAAAAAGTTGAAGTTTCTGAACAGTTATATGATAGTGTATTACAAAAAATTGAAGCTCAGAAAAAATTAGTAATCCAACCTGTTTGGGTTATGGTAGCTTCTGTTGCATTATTAGCATTTTTGTCATTAGAAGTGTATATAGTTAAACAAAATCATACTATTAAAGTTGAAAAATCAATTGAATATTTAGTAGAAATACCCAATAATTCGCTTTACAATGAATAAAAATAAATTTTATTTAATGATTATAATTTCATTGCTTATTACCAATGTTCTCATTCTATTTTTTACCTACCCATTTCATAAAAGAGGTTTTGACCCAAATAAACCCAGAAATATCATAATTGAACGGCTCGGTTTTAATCAAAACCAAATTGTTGAATATGATAAATTAATTCAAGTTCATCGCTCAAAAATTAGAGAAAAGGATAGCACAATTAAGCAACTTAAAAATCAATTATATCTTTTACTGGTTTCTGAAGATGAAGATAAGAAAGATTCCCTTATCCATGAAATTGCTAACGAACAAAGAGAAATTGAGAGGATTCATTTTAATCATTTTATGGATATAAAAAACTTATGCAATCCCGAACAGCTTATAAAATTTCAAGAATTATCAAAAGAACTAAGCAAAATTTTAAAACCTCAACCTCCTAAAAAGCCATGAAAAACCTGTTTACTATATTTTTCAGTGTTCTATCCTTCCATTTACTTGCTCAAAATAGTTTCATGATTCAATTTCAGCCACAATTTAATGGGTATCCATTAGAACTTAACAAAAAATATTTTACTCAAAATGATACCGTTATAATTGAAACTCTGAAATTCTATGTTTCTGATATTGAGTTTTATAATGAAAATGCAAAGGTTGATATGGCTGATAAAAAGCATTATTTACTAGATTTGGAGAATCCTTCCTCGTTAATCATTAAACATAAAACGAGCAAAAGCTTTAACTTTATTAAATTTAAGATAGGAGTGGACAGTTTAACTAATGTATCTGGAGTTTTTGGTGAAGATTTAGACCCAACCAACGGAATGTACTGGACTTGGCAAAGTGGTTATATTCATTTTAAATTGGAGGGAAAATCTAACTTATGCATAGCTAGGAATAATCGTTTTCAGTTTCATATTGGCGGTTATGGTTCACCTTTTAATTCTATTCAAGAAAAGACTTTAAAAGTCAATAAAAAAAATTGTATAATTTTAATACCTATTGATAAGTTATTAGAAAAATTGGATTTAAGTAAGATATATGAGGTGATGAGCCCAAGTCAAAAAGCTGTGGATATTTCTAAACATTTGGTTTCATTATTAGAAATTTCAAAATGAAAATTAAAGTTTTATTTTTAGGGTTATTTGCTTTTGTTTTTATTGCATTTTATTTGCCTCAAAAGCTATTGATTGATTATCCTAAGTATTTTCCTAAACCTCATTACGATTTTAATAGAAATCCTTTGGATAGTTTGAAAATAGAGTTAGGAAGAAAGTTGTTTTATGATCCTATACTATCCAAAGACAGTACCATTTCTTGTGCTTCTTGTCATTCACCTTTCAATGCTTTTGCACACACTGATCATGACCTTAGTCATGGGATTAATGACTTGATTGGTAACAGAAATGCACCAGCATTATTTAATCTTGCTTGGCAAAAAGTATTTATGTGGGACGGAGCAATTAATCATTTAGACGTTCAAGCACTTGCTCCAATTAGTCATCCTAAAGAAATGGGTGAAGATATTGTATCAGTTGTAAAAAAACTTAATGCTTCTAATGAATATTCATTTCTTTTTAATCAAGCATTCCAAGATAATTTGATCACAGGTGAAAGGTTATTGAAAACCCTCTCGCAGTTTCAACTTACGTTAATTTCAGCCAATTCAAAATATGATGAAGTAAAACAAGGCTTAACAACTTTTAATGAACAAGAAAAAAATGGATATTTATTATTCCAAAAACATTGTAATGTATGCCATAAAGAACCGTTATTTTCTACTTATGAATTTGCTAACAATGGTTTACCTATTGATACTAGTTTAAATGATTATGGCAGATGGATAATAACCCAGCAAAGCAAAGACAGCTTATTATTCAAAATTCCAAGTTTAAGAAATTTGTCTTATACATATCCTTATATGCACGACGGTAGATTTAAAAGACTCTACGAAGTAATTAATCATTATTCCAATGGTATAGTTTATAGTCCAACATTATCAAAAGAACTACAAAATCCGATTCAACTTACTCAGAATGAAAAAGTGGATTTAATAGCATTTTTACTTACCCTTAATGATAAAAACTTTGTTTTTAATAAAAAACACCAATTTCCGCAAAAAAAATTCTAACAAGCGAAGGAATTTGAAAGGGATATCGTCTAATCTATAAAAATCAATTATTAATATGCAAAAATCATTTTTATGGATTAGCTTAATGTTATCTATCAGTATTAAATTAGATGCACAATTAAGCCCGGCTATTACATCATGGCTTCAAAATACAACACAAACAGGAAGCTATTATACAAACGGAAATTCCACAGCCATTAACAATGGAATTTTGGTGAATTGTCAAAAAGTAGAATATTCCAATAATTGGGTTTATATTACCTCAACAGGAGTACCAGCGTATCCAACGGGACCTTTTTTAGATGGAAATCCTTCACAAGCATCCGACCAAAACAGAAAAGTTAAACTCCCCCTGAATCCTACTCAAAATACAGGAACACCTACCCCAACTACAGCGGGAAACATTGGATTATTTATTAATGGTGTTGCTTTTTTTGATTTTAGAGATGGTGTTGCTTGGAATACAAGTACAAACTCTTTATGTGGTGGACCTGGTAACCCTCCATGTCCTGGTGGACCCAGCGCAACTATGAGCTGGAATAGAGATGCAATTTTGGCAGAAAAATCAGGTTTTGATTGCTCAAAAGGGCACCCCGCTATGGGTAATTATCATCACCACCAAAATCCTAGTGCCTTTAAATTGGATTTAATGGTTGTTTCTAATATTTGTAACCTTTATGATGCTGATGGTTTATATGTAATTAATACCAATCAACATTCTCCATTAATTGGTTTTGCTTATGATGGTTTTCCTGTTTATGGTGCTTATGGGTTTAAAAATTCTAATGGTACAGGAGGTATTACTAGAATGAAATCGGGTTATCAATTGAGAAACATAACTGTAAGAACTCATCACGCTGATGGCACAGATGTTCCTGATGGACCCGCAGTAAGCACTACTTATCCCTTAGGATACTTTAGGGAGGATTATGAGTTCATTGCTCATCCTGGTGAAGAGGATTATTTAGATGTCCATAATGGAAGATTTTGTGTAACTCCTGAGTATCCGAATGGTACTTATGCGTATTTTGCTACTGTAGATGAAAATCATAATTCAGCGTACCCTTATATTGTTGGACCCACTTTTTATGGAGTGGTCTCTGGTGGTTCTGTTACTTCTATTTCAGAATCTACAACTATCTATAACCCAACTACTACTATTGACGAAAACAAATTGAAAGAATCAGAAATAATCATTTTTCCTAACCCTGCAACGGATTTAATTGCTGTTCAAATTGATGGTTTAGTAACTAATGATTTTAAAGTTGAAATGTTTGATATGTCTGGAAGGCTCATTCAAACTAAAAACCTGCTTGCTGGTCAAACTATTGCTTATTTTGATGTTCAAACGATTTATGAGGGTTTATATATCATTAAAGTTTCTTCAGGAAAATTTAGCTATTCAAAAGAAATTGTAATTAAAAAGTAAGAGTTTAAGAGTGATAGATTGAATATTGCCTTTGGTTGCAAAATATTGAGCAGCCAAAGGCAATATTCGCATTTAGGCTATTGTAGAAATCAAGTAAGATAAAATACTTACTGAGTTCTTTTCCATTTCATAACCACAATAACAAAGCTTAAAAATAAAGCTAAATACGAAAACCAATCTCCCCAAAGAACATATAAAGTTTGATAATTAAAATGATTTACAAGGGTATCAAAATATTCAGTTTTCCACCAATGGGTTGATTTTAGGATATTTCCTTGATTATCAATGTGCATGCTTATGCCTGTATTGGCACTTCTTACCACTTCTCTACGTGTTTCTATAGCTCTTAAACGAGCATAATAAGCATGTTGAATATAACCAGAACTTTTTCCCCACCAACCATCATTGGTAATTACACTGATAAATTTAGCACCTTTTTTTACTATTTGTCTTACATGATGCGGAAAAATGGATTCATAGCATATTACGTTTCCAATTTCATTGGTAGTTTTCCCATCTAAACAATAGATACTATCAGGAACTCCATAGTTTCCAAATCCACCTCCTAAATCAATTTGAATGATATTTTGTAGAGCTTTTAGATAATCAAAATAAGGAGTTCTTTCTACAAATGGTACCAATTTAGATTTTTCATAAAACTCTGATGAAGTATCTCCAAGTACCGTAGAAGAATTATAAGATTGAACCCATTTATTATCATATTGCCTTGCTGTGCTAGGTGCTAAATTTTGATTATCAAAAACTTTAAATTCAGAACAACCCGTTAATAAAGGAACCTGATGTTTTTTTACAGTTTCTATAAGTGGTAAAAGTCTGTAATCTTCTTGATAATTATGGTAAAAAATACCAAATGGAATAGCGGTTTCAGGTAAAATGACCAATTCTAAACTGTCAATTCCTTTTTGTTCATACATTTTGCTAAATAAAGCAATTTGACTTTCCTCAGAAGTTACCTCAAATTTTTGGTATGGGTCTATATTGGGTTGAATGATTCTTACTTTCCAAGTTTTTTCAGTTTGATAGGCTTTACGAGAGGGTAAAGTTAAAAAAATGGATACAAAAAATGGAAAAAATATCGTGAATAGAGTAGCATAAACTAATCTTTTGTGGTTGGGTTGATGCAGAAGATTCAATATTAAAATATTGACCAATAGCAATAAAGCAGAAGCACCATAAATTCCTGTCCATTCAATAAATTGAATATAAAAAGGAAAGGAAGAAAAAGCATGACCCAGTGTAAGCCAAGACCATGTTAATTCCCATTGAAAATGCAAAAATTCAAAACTTATCCATAATGGTATAAAATACAAATAACTAAAAAGTGAAGAACTTTTTTTTCTTATAGACCAAAAAATTGCAATTGGTATAGACATTAAAAAGGGATTAAGAGTATTAGCTAAAAATCCTGCAAAAAAATTTTGAAAGGCTTCTCCAAAACTATTTGCTCCTAAAACGGTTAAGCATAACCAATATCCTACAATAACGTTCCAAAATAAAAGCCCCAAATAGGTCTTCCAATATTTTTGGGTACTATACTCCCAAATATAAAATAAGGGTACCCAACCCACAAAAGCCAAAAAGGGAAAAGGAAAAGGAGGAAAACTGAGACCCAGTAACAAACCACTTAAAACTACTAAGTAAAAAGGCTTTTTTTGTGCATTTGTGAGTAAGAAATTGTGAATTTTTGAAAAAATATTCATAAAAGGCTTATTTGAAACCTTTGCAAAAATAACCAATTATCATGTTTGAAATCCTTGGGGAAATATGTTTTTTATAATATAGGGATTTGGGCGTGTCCCTAGCTTTGCTGCTGTTTTGGGTTTCACTTCGTTTCAGCAATCCTTTTTCCACTTTTTTCAAAAGTGTCAAAAGGCAGTGCCATTTCATGCCCTTCACATCCCTCACGCATTCTATGCACTTCGTGCAATAATTACAGTAATCCAATAAAAATATTTTTGGGTTCAGTATAAAAATGCAAAGCTTCTAAGCCTCCTTCACGACCAACGCCTGATTCTTTTACGCCACCAAAAGGAGTTCTTAAATCTCTTACCATCCAATTATTCACCCAAACAATTCCTGCTTCTAATTGGTCTGCTAATAAATGGGCACGTTTTAGGTTTTGTGTCCAAATTACTGCGCTTAATCCATAAGAAACACTATTCGCATATTCTAATACTTCTTTTTCATTCTCAAAGGGTGTTAAGGTAATTACAGGACCAAAAATTTCTTCTTGATTTACAGAGCAATATGGGTCTAAATTATCAATTACAGTAGGTTCAATAAACCAACCATTTTTGCAACGCTCATTAACCAATTCTACTCTTTTACCACCACATAAAATATTGCCTCCTAATTTTTGGGCTTCTTCAATATAATGTAAAACCTTGTTAATTTGCATTTCTGAAACAATTGCACCCATTGAGGTTTCTGGCAAAGTGGGGTCATTAGGAACAAAAGTTTTCACTTTTTCTATAAACGCTTTTTTAAACGTTTCATAAATATTTTTATGCACAAAAAATCGTGAAGAGCATAAGCAAATTTGTCCTTGATTATTAAAAGCACCACGAACGCTTATTTCTATACATCTTTGTAAATCAGCATCATCAAAAATAATTGCAGGATTTTTCCCTCCTAACTCTAAAGAAACTTTTTTCAGTAATTGACCTGCATGTTGAGCGATACGTTTACCAGTAGTGGTTCCACCCGTAAAAGAAATAATGGGAATTTTGGGGTGTGTTACAATAGCTTCTCCTACTTCTGCTCCATAGCCATGTACAATATTTAAAACTCCTTTAGGTAACCCAATTTCTTCACAAACCTTTGCCAACAAAAATGCAGTATAGGGGGTAACTTCTGAGGGTTTCGCTATTGCAGTATTACCAACGGCTAATGCAGGTGCTATTTTCCAAGTCAATAAATATAGAGGCAAATTCCAAGGTGCAATTAACCCTGCTACTCCTAAAGGTTTACGTTTTACATAATTAAAACCGATTTTTCCCATGTCATAAGCCTCATCATGGGCATGTAAAATCGCAGTAGCAAAAAATCTAAAATTACTAATGGCTCTCGGAATATCTATAGACCTTGCTAATTTGATAGGTTTACCAGTATCTTTAGATTCTGCTTCTGCAAATTCTTCTAATCTTTTTTCTATGCCATCTGCAATTTTCAGTAAATAATTACTTCTATCTTCATTAGAAAGTTGGCTCCAAATCGGGAATGCAGCTTTGGCTGCTTCATAGGCAGTTTGTATATCTTCTGAATTACTTTTGGGTATTAAACTATAGATTTGACCCGTTGCAGGTTCGTAATTATTTATCCATTCATTAGTTTTTGAAGCTACAAAATTTCCATTGATATAATTCAGGATTTTTTCCATACGACGCTATTTTTGACCGTAAAGCTACGGATTTTTAAATAAAGGAAAAAGTTCAGTTAAAATTTATTGTATTAAGCAAAACAAAAAGTATTTATTTTTGAGTTGATGAAAACCCTTTTCAATTTTTTTGTTTTTACTTTTCTGATTGCCTATCAGTGGATATATTCACAGCCCTATTCGCATTCCATTCCTGTTATTCATGGAAATGCAAATGATACCTTAAATTTTGCATGGCTTGGAGGTTGGGATAATCCACGTTTCCAAAATATAGATTTAAACCAAGATGGTTTTTTAGATTTAGTCATTTTTGATGCTCAAGACCAAAAATTGTTTACTTTTTTACATGCAGGTATTCCTAATTCTACTCAATTTCATTTTGCCCCTCAATATATTGCTCATTTCCCTAAAAATATCTTTCGTTGGATTTTATTAGTAGATTACAATTCAGACGGAGAACCCGATTTATTGACTTCTACTCAATATTCCTCCAATGTAATGGTGTATAAAAATCTACGAAAACAAAATGGAATTCTAGGCTTTGAATTAGTACATGACCCGTTAATTGCTGAAATTTCTCCAGGAACTAATGCACCATTGACCGTTATGGATATTCCCTCCATTGTTGATGTAGATTTTGATGGTGATATTGATTTTTTGGCAGTAGGTCCTTCGGGTTCAAGGGTTGAATTATACAGAAATTATTCTAATAATATTGAAGTTTTAGATTTGAGAATCAGTTCTTTATGTTGGGGTAGGTTTACAGATGTTGCCGATTCTATCCTCAAATTCACACTTCAACAAACTTGTAATTTTGACCAAAAAACCCTGCACGTTGGGGGAACTCTGCTTGCATTATCCTTAAATGGTGATTCTTTATTGGATGTCCTAATTTCTGACCAAGGTCCTAATAATGTGGTTGCTTTGTATAATGGCGGTTCCCCAATTATTGCCAATATGGTTAGTCAGGATACTTTTTTTCCTAATTATGATATCCCAGTAAATTTACAATACTATCCAGCCATTTTTCATGTAGATGTTAATGGAGACCACCAAAAGGACTTGATTTTTTCACCGAATGGTTATGATATGCCTTCTAACTTTTTGTTTTTTATGAATCATTCCGATGCTGGTTGGTTATATATCAATCAAGGCAACAATCATTTTCCTATTTTTCAACTTACTCAAAAAGATTTTTTTTATCACTCTATTATAGATGGTGGAAGTAATTCTGTTCCAATTTTGTTTGATGAAGATAAAGACGGGGATCTAGATTTTCTTTTGTTTATTAACAATAAAACTGTTTGGAACGGAAGCAATTATTTATCACATAAAGAATGGAGATTTTATGAGAATATTCAATCTAACTCTAATCCTGTTTTTTCGCTGAAAACTACTAATTATCAAAATTGGAATGATTGGATATTGTTAGACACTTTGAAAAATATTCATCCCACAGTTGCAGATATTGATAATGATGGAGATTATGATTTCTTTATTGGTCATAATAAAGGGAGGATTGTGTTTTTAGAAAATCAATTTACCAATGTTCCTAATTATGTTCACAAGACATCTTTTTATGCCAATGTACAAGTTCAAGCAAACTCAGCCCCACATTTTGCAGATATTGATAAGGATAACGATTTAGATTTGATGATTGGAATTGCTAATGGAAAAATTACTTTTTATGAAAATAAGGGAAATTCACAAATTCCTCTTTGGAATACTTCAATAACTAGTTGGGGGAATATAGAGGTTACGGATAACGAAAATCCGATTATTGGTAATGCAAAACCTTTTTGGTTTGATATAGATAAAAATGATATTCCTAATCTATTAGTGGGAAATGCTTCTGGATTTGTCAAAGTATATGAATATCAAGGTAATCATCAATTTGAGTATTTAGGAGATTTATTTGATGAAAAATTAACTGCATTTGCTTCACCTTGGATAACGAATTTTCAATCTGATAGTATTTATGTTTTTGTGGGCAATGTTAAAGGTGGATGTTATTTATTCAAAGATGAAAAAGGATATGTTGGTAAAAACCGGTTAAATAGTTTGAGTAATATTAAGGTTTTTCCAAACCCGTTTATAGAAAAATTCTTCCTACAAGTTCAAAGCTATAAAGAGCATTACTGGGAACTATGGGATATGATGGGTAATAAAATAGAAGTAGGGAGTTTTTATAAAGAATTGGAATATCAAAATTCAGATTTACTGAACGGAATTTATATTTTAAAAGTAAATAACGAAATTAACAATCAAGTGTTTAAATTGGTGAAGATAAAATGATTTTTCATAACAAAAAAAGGGTGTATTTCTATACACCCTTTTTTTGTTATGAAATTTGTTTATTTTAAGTTATCTAAAGCAGCCTTGTAGGTTTTAAGTTTTTCGTTTTCTTCAAGAAGTGTACAAATTTGAACTAATGCTTTTAACATGGATTTTTTTTCATCGTTAGAGGCATTAGTAGAAAGTTGGAAAGATTTTTCAATATAAGTTAATGCTTTTCTAAAATCAGCTTTGGATTCTTCAATAAGTTTTTTATATTCGTTGTTATCGGAACTTTTATTGGCTTTATCATATTTTTCTTTACCTGAGTTGTTGTATAAAGCACCTAAATTGAAAAGAACATCTTTGTTATTAGGGTTTTTTTCTAAGATGGATTCATAAACTTTAATAGCTTTGTTAATATCTTTACTTTCTAAAAGCTGAGCGTAGGCCATTTTTAGCAATTCGTTATTAGGATCTTTTTGTACATCTTGTTCAAATTTTGCTAAAGCTTTTTCATATAAAGCGGGATTGGTTGCGTAAATTATGATTTCATTTTTACGAATTTCTTCATTATCAGGATATTTTGATTTTCCTTCAGAAAAAACACGATTCATATTTTCGTAATCATTAGCATCAGCATATAATTTACCAAGAAGAGCATAAGCAGCAGGAATTGCAGGATCAGCTTCTTTAGGAGGATTTGCATTATGAGCTTTTATAGCTTTATCTAAAGCAATTGATGCTTTAGGTGAATCATTAGCTCCAGCATAGCAATAACCTTCTAATAAAAATACACCATAAATGTTAGGGTTTTTGTTTTCTTCAAAAATTTTTACTGCTTTGCTTGTATAATCTAAAGCAGGTTGATACATTTTTTGTTTGTATAATTCAAAAGCTGTTTGATAAAATAATGGACCCAAAACTGCAAATCCCATTTTTACATCATTAGCAAACTTTTTATCGGTATCGTATTTTTTGGCATTTTCAAAAGCATTATAAGCATCATTCATGATATTAGGATATTTCATGATAGTTTCTTTTTTTCCACTAGATAAGATACCTATATAAGCTTGTCCTAGTTTTGCATGAGCTTTTGCTAAATCTTTTTGGTCTAATAATTCAGGCTTGGCAATAGCTTCTTGAAGGTATTGAACAGCTTTTTCGTAGTCTTGATCCTGAACAGCCATTGCTCCTGATGTTACTTTAGAACGTTGAGCATAACCGAAAATTGCAATGCTCCATAAAAGAGCGAATATTAAACTTTTTTTCAAGGTTGTAACGTTATACATATTTTTTAATTTTTATTTTTCAAATAAATCGTTATTTTCTTCGTTATCAATTATTTCATGATTAGTGTCTTCATCTTTTTCTGCTAATTTTGCCACTGCTGCAATATCATCACCCTCTTTTAAACGGATTAATATTACACCTTGAGTATTTCTTCCTGCTTCACGAATGCTAGAAATTGAGGTTCTAATCATATTATTTTCTTTTGTAATAATCATTAGATCGTCTGTATCTAAAACTAATTTAATAGCAATTAAGTTACCCGTTTTTGGAGTAATATTGATAGTTTTTACACCTTTTCCACCGCGATTGGTAATACGGTATTCATCAATTTTACTTCTTTTACCATAACCTTTTTCAGAAACCACTAATAATTGTGTATCTGGGTGTTTAACAACAACCATGCCAATTACAAAATCATTATTATCTAAGTTTATTCCTCTAACACCTGTTGCATTTCTACCCATATCGCGTACATTGCTTTCATTAAAACGAATAGCCATTCCTTGATTGGTGGCAATAACGATTTCATTGGTTCCGTCAGTTAATTGGGCATCAATAAGTTCATCTCCCTCTTCAATATTGATAGCAATAATTCCAGACGTTCTGGGGCGGCTATAGGCTTCTACTGCAGTTTTTTTAATGGTTCCATTTTTTGTAACCATGACAATAAAATGATTCTCAATAAATTCTTTATCTTCTAGATTGGCTACATTTATAAAAGCTTTGATTTTATCATCATTATCAATTTGGATTAAGTTTCTTATGGAACGTCCTTTGGAAGATTTAGAGCCTTCTGGTATTTCAAAAGCTTTTAACCAAAAACACTTTCCTTTTTCTGTAAAGAACAATAAATAGTTATGAGTAGAAGCGATAAATAAATGTTCAACAAAATCTTCTTCTTTGGTGGTAGTTCCTTTGGCACCTACGCCGCCTCTTCCTTGTCTTTTATAATTATTGATAGCCGTTCTTTTGATATAGCCTTCATGAGTAATGGTAATGACCACGTCCTCATTGGCAATCATGTCTTCAATACTAAAATCTTCGGCAGAATAGACGATTTGTGTTCTACGTTCATCGCCATATTCTTTTGCCATTTCATTGAGTTCGTCTTTAATAATCTGCATTCTTAAAGATTCATTAGCAAGAACTTCACGGAAATAAGCAATTTTTTTCATAATTTCATCATATTCTGCACGAATTTTATCCATTTCAAGGCCTGTCAAGCGTTGTAAACGCATATCTAAGATGGCTTTGGCTTGGATTTCTGATAAATGAAAATTGTTCATTAAACCATTTTTAGCGACCTCGGGGGTAGCGGCAGAACGTATTAAAGCGATAACTGCGTCTAAGTTATCTAATGCAATAATTAATCCTTCTAAGATATGAGCCCTTTGGAGTGCTTGGTCTAAATCGTATTGGGTTCTACGGACTACTACCTCATGGCGATGTTCAACATAATAAACAATCAAATCTTTGAGATTCAGGGTCATAGGACGCCCTTTGACTAAAGCGACGTTATTGACTCCGAAGGTCGTTTGTAGAGCCGTATTTTTATACAATTGATTCAAAACTACATTTGCGTCAGCATCTTTTTTTATTTCTACTACTACGCGTAAGCCTTCTCTATCGGATTCATCACGTACTTCTGAAATTCCCTCTAATTTTCCTTCTTTCATCAATTCAGCAATTTTGGCTACTAGGCTTGCTTTATTGACCATATAAGGAATTTCAGAAATAACAATTTTTTCTTTACCGCTTTTGCTCGTTTCAATTTGGGCTAAAGCTCTTGTAACTACTTTTCCTCTTCCTGTTAAAAACGCTTCTCTTACTCCATCATAGCCGTAGATAATGCCTCCCGTAGGGAAATCGGGTGCTTTAATAAACTTCATGAGTTCTTCAATGGTGATATCACGGTTATCAATGTAAGCATTAATTCCTTGCACTACCTCACGTAAATTATGAGGAGCCATATTGGTAGCCATACCTACTGCAATTCCTGAAGAGCCATTGACCAACAAATTGGGAATTTTTGCAGGTAAAACTGTGGGTTCTTCTAGGGAGTCATCAAAATTAGGAGCAAAATTGACAGTATTTTTTTCTATATCTACAAGCATTTCTTCCGCAATTTTGCGAAGTCTTGCTTCTGTATAACGCATAGCGGCGGGGCTATCCCCATCAATAGAACCAAAATTTCCTTGCCCATCTACCAATGGATAGCGCAAAGACCATTCTTGCGCTAATCGCACCATGGTATCATAAACTGCGCTATCTCCATGAGGGTGATATTTACCCAAAACCTCACCTACGATTCTTGCCGATTTTTTATAAGGTCTATTAGAAGTTAAACCTAAATCAGACATTCCATAAAGCACTCTTCTATGAACAGGTTTTAAACCGTCTCTTACATCAGGCAAGGCTCTGGAAACAATAACGGACATAGAATAGTCTATATATGCTGTACGCATTTCATCTTCTATACCCTTTATAATAATTTTTTCGTTATTTTCCATTATTTATTTTGAAACCGCAAATATACAAATTTATTGCTTAGTCCCAAAATTTGATATTTAATTGGGTTATTTTAAGAATTTGGCTTGTTTTTTGTAATGTTTAAAAAATAAAACATATAATTTATGAAATCATTAGCTCAGTTCAATAAATGGTTGTTAGCAATTTGTTTCATTCTTGGAATGTTAGTAAGCTCTTTATCTGCTCAAATTATTGGTGATGATGACGATGAGGATGAGGTTCCAGTGAATATAGTTAAAGCAGATAAATTTTTGGTCAAAGTAAACACTAAAGTAGTTGAGATTACAGAAGAACTAGAAATTCCTGAGGGTCAAAGGCTTTATGTAAATGTAAGCCAATTAAAACCCAATACTTATGTAATGGTTAAATTTCAAAAAATTGGAATGAAACTCGGAGAAACCAAAATGTTTTTAGCTAATCATCATGGAGTTGTGGACTTAGAAGTTCAAACTCCAAAACCTGGTGTTGGAGGAACTGCTCTATTAAAATATACCGCTTCTTCAGGAAAAGAAGTAGAAATGAAAATTAAAGTGAAGTTTAATAAAAACTTGAAAATTTAATTTCTCTTGAAATTTTCAGGCTTTATACTTGTTTTTTTTATTTCCGGTATTTTATTGGGCTTTTATTCATCTGTTTTTTTGAATAAACGATATCAGAATCATGAAGAATTTGTTCAAAAATATTTACAGTCTATTGAAGAAACCTTTGAGTTACAAGTTTTAGAAGTTGTAGGAATGGCAGAGTTTTCTTATAGTGAAAAAGACCAACATTTTTTATCTAATTTTACAAATCCATTGTTTGCAAAGGAGTATCGTTTTTATGTTCCTTTTCAAGCAGAATATGGTGTTAATTTAAAAAACTCCAAGTTTTTAAAGTTTTTTAATTCTAAAATTTATGTTGAATTACCTAAAGCAGAACTTATGAGTTTTGATTTGCAGTTACCAAAAAAGAAAATTATTAGCAAAGAAGGTTGGTTAGTGTTTCAAAGCGATAATAAATTTTTGGAGTTTGAAAAGAAATTATTTGAGAAACAAAAAAGTGAGTTGATTAAGAATAAAGAATTTCAAGAAAAAGCACAAAACGAAGCAAAAAATAAGGTTTTAGAATTATTAGAACCGTTAAAATTGCCTGTTGAGTTTAGATATGTTTCAAGTGATTAAATTGTAACCCACAATGAGTTGTGGAAAAAATATCATAAAAATTTCTTTTTGAATTAATTAATTAGCTATATTTGCAAAGTTTGAAAAAATCTGGACTCATTTTATGCTAACAACAAGATACCGTTTTAATTCAGAAAATTTTCATTATGAAGAAGTTAAATTTGATAAGAAAGATACAATTTTACAACTAAAAAAAGGCTTCTTTTCAGGTTTAATTGCATCAATTTTGATGATAGTCTTATGTTATGTATTTATAGGAAGTCCTAAAGCGTTATATTTATCTCAGAAGTTAGCTTATAATCATTCTATTATAAATGATCAAACTAAACAATTAGCTTCATTATACCAACCTCTAGAAAAAGTTCATCAGTTAGAAAATAGTTTTTATAAATCATTATTGAATATCAAACCTATAGATGAGAATATATGGAATGCTGGTCAAGGAGGTAGTATTAATAGTTTAGCAAATGATTTACCAGAAATTCAGAAAAGCAAAAAATTAATTTCTGATTTAAGAAGAAAGTCAGAACTTCAAATCAAATCATTTAATGAAACGCATCAAATTGCGGAAAAAAAACAAGAGGAATTACAAAGTATACCTGCAATTAAACCTATTAACGCACGTATTGTAAGTGGTTTTGGATATAGAAATGATCCATATTTAGGTCATTGGCATTTGCATACAGGTTTAGATTTCCATGCTTATATGAATACACCAATAAAAGCTACTGCGGGGGGAAGAGTAATTTGTGCGGGATATTCTGCTACGGGTCAAGGTTATGGTATTCAAGTAGAAATAGATCATGGAAATGGTTATATCACCAAATATGCTCATCTCTCTAAAACAAAAGTAAAATATGGGCAAAAAGTTAAACGTGGTGAAATCATTGGTTTAACAGGTAGTACGGGATGGTCAACGGGTCCTCATTTACATTATGAAGTTATCAAAAATGGGGTAAAAGTAGATCCTAGACATTATTTCCATAATTTTTAATAAAATTGCTATCTTTGCGGCTATTATTGCCGTAAACTGCATGAAATTAGAAAATCAAAACATTGTAATTATTTCCAATGAACCTTGGGGAGATATATGGTATTCCAAACAAAATTATGCTTACGAATTATCCAAATTAGGAAATAAAGTTTATTTTATAGATCCTCCTCAACCTTATGAATTGAAAAACCTTTTTTCTAATCATTTTACTTTAAAAAAATATTCGGAGAATTTATCTATTATACAATACAGAAACCGTTTACCCGCTGGTAAATTCAATAAACTTAATAATCAATGGGTTACAAAAGAATTAGAAAATTATTTAACCTCAATTGGAGTTAAAAACTATTTGCTATGGACTTTTGACCCTGTACGATTAAATGACCCAAGGCTTTTTAAAAATGCTAAATATAAAATTTTTCATTGTGTAGATATTTATAAATTTGAGTATTACCCGAATTTAAAATATCTTTTACAATATATGGATGCTATGTTTTCAACTGCTCAAAGTTTTATTGATGACTATAGCCCCTATACGAAAGCTCCTATGCGTATTGTCCCTCATGGGATTTCCAATGAAGAGTTTACCATTTCAGATTCAGAACTTGAAAAATTTGATTTAGAACTTAAAAATTACAATCTTTATGTTGGCGTAATTGATGTGAGGATTGATTATGAGCTTTTAGAAAAACTATTAATTCAAAATCCTAGTGAAAAATTTGTTTTTATAGGACCTTTAAGGTTGCCTGATAATCCTTATGCTCATAAAATCTTCAATGAAAAAAAATATGATAATTTAATTATTGCTGGACCTAGACATTTTAAGACCTTAAAAGTTTTTATTCATTACGCTAAATCATGTTTAGCTTTGATGGACAAAAAATATTTTGGGAATTTAGTACATCATCATAAAACATTAGTTTATTTAACTCAGGGAAAACCCGTTTTTTCTGTTTTGTGCGAAGCTTATCAGGGTTTAGAAGATTTTATGTATTTATATGATAGCCATGAAGAACTTTTGCAACAATTTAAAAATTTTATTGAAAATGGAGAAAGTCCCGATTTAGCCCAAAAACGTATTGATTATGCAAAAAAATACTCTTTTGAAAACGTATTAAAAAACGCAAGTACAATTTTACATGAATTAACTCCTAATTTGTCTTGACAATAGGCATGAAATTTGTTATTTTCGTTATATGAAGTACCTAGTTTTTTTCGGGCTAATTTTTAATTTTCTTTTTGCTCAAACCAATGATGCAGTAAAAAGAACTTTCGAGTCTATGTACCCCGAAGCAAATGATGCTAAATATTCAAAAGATGAAAATAATATTTACCAAGTAATTTTTGATATCGGTGAAAAAGAATATGAAGCATTCTTTGATATTTTAGGTACTTGGATAAAAACCCATATTGAAATTGAAAAAAATGAACTTCCTTTTAATGTTCAGAAAACCTTAGAATCTTTTGAAGGTGTTGAATCTTTCCAAAAAGTACTTACTCCAAAAGGAGATTATTATGAGTGTGTGGTTCTCAAAAAAAGCATAGCCTATGTTGTATTGATTAATGAGAAAGGTAGAATTTTAAAAAAAGTGAAAGAAGAAGACTACGAAGATTAAATTAATTTCAGAAGTTTAACTTATAAGTAAGCGTGAGGGATGCGAAGGGCTTGGCACTGCCTTTTGACGCTTTTGAAAAAAGTGGAAAAAGGATTGCTGAAACGAAGTGAAACCCAAAGCAAGCCCGACCCTGAGCATTTTGCGAAGGGGCACGCCCAAATCTTAATATCCAATTCTCACTTTTTCTATAAAAATTTTGTATTAATTTTGCCATTCTTTGTTTATGAAGTTGAGTTTTTTTTTCTTCCAAGTATTATTACTGCTTTTTGCTTGTAAACCTAAATATGACCATCAAATTATCAAAAAAATATTTTTTGAAACCAAAACCATTTTTGGAAGTGAAGTTTTATTAAGAGATGATATTCAAAAACTAAAAAATAAAAATGTTGCAGTGGTTTGCAATGCCATTAGCTTTGTGAATGATAGCATTAATATTGTTGATGCTTTACTTCAAAAGAATGTTAAGATAACAAAAATTTTTGCTCCTGAGCATGGTTTTAGAAATGTTTTGGAAGCTGGAAAGTATTTTAAAGATAGTTTAGACCCTGTTACCGGTATTCCTATGGTTTCTTTGTATGGAAAAAAAATGAAACCTACTCCAGAGGATTTAGATAGTGTGGATATTGTATTGTTTGATATTCAAGATGTTGGATGTAGATTTTATACATATTTAACTACTATGGTTTATGTGATGGAGGCTTGTGCTGAAAATGGTAAAACTTTTATGGTTTTGGATAGACCCAACCCCAATGGTTTTTATGTTGCTGGACCTGTACTGGAACCCGGTATGGAATCCTTTCAAGGGTTACATCCTATTCCAATAGTTCATGGAATGACTTTTGGAGAATATGCAAGAATGGTTAATCAGGAAGGGTGGTTAAAAAATGGAGTAAAATGTAAATTAGAAGTTATAAAGTGTGAAAATTATCAGCATGCTATGCGTTGGAAGGACACTCAAAGAACATGGCTCCCCCCATCTCCGAATTTAAAAACTTCTGAAGCTGCTGAGTGGTATCCTATATTGTGTTGGTATGAAGGTACGAATGTTAGTGTAGGAAGAGGAACAGATACTCCTTTTCAATTGGTAGGGTTTCCTTATCATAGAGCTTTACAAAAAATTTATATTCAAGATTCTTTAGAGGGTACTCAATCAGATATTAAAATTTTGGGGACCCCTTTTTTAGTGAAAAAGTTTATTCCACAATCGGATTCTATAAGAGCCAAAAATCCTATTTATAAAAATCAAGCTTGTTTTGGTTTGTATTTAGACCAAATTCCTCAAAATACAGACACACTTTTTTTAATTGGACTAGAACTTTTGCAAAATTTCCATCATGAATATAAAGAGTATCAAAAATTCTACCCCAAAATTAAAGACCCTTTTTTTAAAAATTATTTTTACGAGTTGGTGGGTAATAAAACTTTGAAAACTCAAATTGAAAACAAAATAAGTTCCCAAGAAATTATGGAAAGCTGGCAAAAAGCTAATAATAACTTTAAGCAAATAAGAAAAAAATATTTGCTTTATAAATAACAAAAAATTAGCCTTGCTAGAAGGCTAAACTATTGGATACTAAAACTAATTATTGCAATAAAAAAATTTTATTGAAACTTGTGATTATTAGGTTTTTGTCCAAAGCATTCTTTGCTTTTATACATACCACCACCTGTACAAGATTGTAGTCCAATAAAAATTATTGCTGTTAATGCGATAGCTGCAATCGTTTTTTTCATTTTTTTGTAAACTTTTTGCAAAGTTACAATTTTTAGAAATACCAAAATCATGTTCCATCAAGATTTTTTAAAAAAAATTTATGAGCTTAAACTCCAATATCAAAACCTTTTAACAAATAATCCTCTTCAATTGCAAAGCGTTCTAAGAAAAAATATTGATGATTTGGAGTCTGCTTTATGGGCTTTTGAGGTTATTATGAATGAAAAAAAATTTGAAAATAAATTTCCTAAACTCATCTATTCTGGTGGTTTACTAAAAGGTGTTGTTTGTGAACAAGCTACTGATGAACAAGTTGCAGAACATAAAGCAAGTTTTTTTAAAGGAACTAATTTTTTAGATTTAACAGCTGGTTTAGCCATTGATTCTATGGCTTTTGCAAAGAATTTTTCAAAAGTTATTGCTGTAGAACCCTATTCAGATTTAGTAAATTTGCTTCAGTTTAATTCTAATCAATTAGGATTTCAAAATATTGAATTTGTAAACGACACAGCTGAAAATTTTTTGTCTTATAATACATTGTTATTTGATTTAGTTTATTTAGACCCTTCACGAAAAGTGGAACAAAAAAAAGTTTATCACCCCAAAGATTGTTCTCCGAATATTTTTGAAATTTTACCTTCATTAAATAGAATTACAAAAAAAATTTTAATAAAACTTTCTCCTATGATTGAAGTTCAAGAACTTTTAAAATGGTTTCAAAACATGGAATGGATTTGGGCAATTTCTAAAAACCATGAATGTAAAGAAATTTTGGTTCTTCTCAATTTAGAATATAATCAACCTCCTAAATACAGAATCTCCATTTTACAAAAATATGATTCCTTTGTATATGAATTTGAGTCTATAAATATCCAAGAACCTAATTTAAATTTGAGTTTTGATATTTGCCAATGGATTTTAATTCCTGACGTAACTTTTGTTAAAACCCATTCTTTAGCTTATCTCCAAAATCTCACACAGGGTTTTTTAACTTCTAACCATGATGGTTTTTTACTTCTCTCTCAAAAGCCTGAAAAATACTATGGAAAATTAAAGAAAATCATCAAAATTATGTCCATAAAAGAATTTGAAGGTTATCAAAAAAAACATAATCTATGGAAAGCTCAAGTATTAAAAAGGCATTTTCCTTTAAAAGTTGATGAAATCAGAAAAAAATGGAAAATTATGGAGGGAAATTTAGATACATTCATTTTCTTTAAATGGGACAAACAAAGTTTTGTTGTTCATTGTGTTGAATACTCAGAGAGTAATAATTAAAATTTATTTTAAGAAAATTATTGTAAATTAGCATTTTATTCACAAATAAACTATTCCAAGAAGATGCAAGTCCTAATTTTTTTGAGGCTATTGATAATAGAGCATTTTGTATAATGGATTTGGGTTTGTACTCTGAAGCAATTAAAGATTTTCAACTTTCCTTATTGATTAATTAAGATAGTTTACTTGCAGTTTTTTCTAATGGGGAATGTTATTTAAAAATAGGTGATTTAGAAAATGCTAAATCCTATTTTGAAAAAGCCATCGAAATTAATCCTAACCATAAAAAACCACAAGAGTTTTTAAAATTGACTTTAGAATTAAAGAATTCTTAATTTTTTTGTTAGGGTTACAATTTGTATAAACTAATAAAAACATGTAGTTTTGCGCAATGATTCTCAATCGCTTATTAACATGGAAAAAATTTTAATTTTAGGTGCTGGTGGACAACTCGGTAAAGAATTAGCTGATGCATTAGGTAAACTGTATGGTAATCAAAATATTATTTTGTCTGATATAAAACCTATTGAAGATACCCATTTTCATACAGAGATTATTGATGTTCTGAATGCTGAACAAATTGTTCAAGTAATCAAAAAACATGCAGTTACCCAAATTTATCATTTAGCCGCCTTGTTATCAGCTGTAGGAGAAAAAAATCCTGCATTAGCCTGGAACATTAACATGAACGGTTTAATTACTGTATTAGATATTGCAGTAGATTTAAAAATAAAGCAAGTATTTTGGCCTTCTTCTATTGCGGCATTTGGTCCTAATACTCCCAGAACCTATACTCCTCAATTTTGTGTCATGGACCCCAACACCATGTACGGCATTACCAAACTCACGGGAGAACGTTTATGTGAATATTATTTCTTAAAAAAAGGCTTAGACATAAGAAGTTTAAGGTATCCTGGTATCATTTCTTACTCTTCTCCTCCGGGCGGTGGAACTACAGATTATGCTATTCATATCTTCCATGAAGCCTTAAAACATCAAAAATATACTTGCTTTTTATCTGAAAATACAGAATTACCCATGATTTATATGCCCGACGCTATTCGTGCTACCCTAGAATTGATGCAAGCACCTAAAGAAAAAATTACCATTCGCTCTTCTTATAATTTAGCAGGTTGCTCTTTTACCCCCAAACAAATCGCAGACGAAATAAAAAAACATATTCCCAATTTTCAAATAGAATATCAGCCTGATTTTCGACAAACTATCGCTGATTCTTGGCCTCAATCCATTGACGATTCCGCCGCTCGCAATGACTGGAACTGGAAACATCAATATAATTTACCTGAAATGGTGCAAGATATGTTAACCAATATTCAAAAAAATTATAATTTCGTGCAATGAACTTGAAAGATTTATTTCCATTAAATAACTCCGAACAATGGCTTAAAGTTATTCAAAAAGAACTCAAAGACATAGAATATCAATCTTTAATCCAAAAAAATAATGACGGAATAAAAATTGAACCGATTTATCATGCTCATCAAGATTTTGAACAGCCTATTCGTTCTCATTTCCCTGAGATCGTTTCTTTTTATCATTTTCCCCAATCTGAAACAGGATTCCTAGAACCTAGTACCATTTTTGAGAAAAATAACCACACTTATAAAACCTTATTTTTATCTTTACCTTATGAATCTTTAAAAAAAATACCCGATTTAGAAGATAGTTATGTTCTCATTGAAGATTTTTTTTATGAATCTTCTTTTTTAGATATACTTTCTGCTATTCCAGAAACCGTACAAAAATTTAAAGGTTGGGTATTAGACTTATCATACTTGCAAGAATGTGGAGCGAATAATATAGATACTTTAAGTTTCGGATTTTTTATTTTAGATAAACTCCCCAGAAATCTTTCTATTATATTAAAAGTTGCTGTTTCTAATGATTTTTATGCAGAAATTGCCAAATTAAGAGCGTTAAACTATATTCTACAAAACTTTGGTTTTCAAAATATTAAAATATGGGTAAAAACTGCTGAAATCAATAAATCCTTATTGCACCTAGAAAATAATTTAATTCGTTTAACCTCAGAAACCGTAGCGGCAGTCTTAGGAGGTTGTGATTATATAACGATTATTCCTTTTGATTTGAACTATAATGAGGAATTTAGCATAAGAATAAGTTCCAATATCTTAAAACTTTTAAAACATGAATCGTATTTAGATAAAGTATCTGACCCTTTAAGGGGTTCTTATGCTATTGAAAAATTGACCCATAGTTATACTACTCAAATTTTTCAACAACTTTTATTTTGGAAATCCCTAAATTCTAAGGAGTTGTGGAAAAATTTTACTCAAAAAACTTTAGAAAATCTACAAAAAATTGTTGAGCAGTACCAAGCTAAACAAAAGTTACTGGTAGGGGTGAATATTTACCCTTATGCAAAAGAAACAAGACAAGAAATAAAACAAGATTTTCCCAAAGAATTAAAGCCTGTAAGAATTGCACAGTTATTGTGATTCCTCCATAAAAAATGGAACTACTTGATTATTTTAAACTATTTCATGATATAAGTTATAAAGATTATGATTTATTCACCAAGAATTTAAAATCAAAAACTTTTAAAAAGAAAGAGTATATTACAACACCAGGTCAAATACAAAGAGATTTATATTTTGTAAAAAAAGGTGTTCAAATGTCTTTTTTTGAATCAGAAAGTAAAACTCATGTTATAGCATTTACATACAAACCTAGTTTATGTGCAATACCAGAATCCTTTCAATTTCAAAAACCTTCAAAATATTTTCTCACGTGTCTTACAGATAGCGAATTTGATTATATAAGTTTTGATGAGTTACAAAGCCTTTTTGAACAATCTCAACAAATTGAAAGGCTTTTTAGAAAAATGACAGAAGCAGTTTTAGCAGGTATGATAAATAGACATATGGAACTTCATAGTTTGACAATAGAAGAACGTTTTAAAGCTTTTTGTCAAAGAAGCCCTCATCTACTTCAATTGGTTCCTCATAAATATATTGCCTCTTATTTAGGAATTGATTCTACGAATTTTAGTAAGCTTTTTAATACTGTAAAGTTTTAATTTTAAATTGGTTTTAACCAACTTTTATTTCCAAAGTTTAGTAGAAATTTGCTTTTGTAAATTAAAATATGCTTAATTATGGAAAATCATTGGCTTGATAAAACTGAATATCCTTTCACATCAAAATTTTTTAGTATTAATGAACAAAAATTGCATTACATTGATGAGGGTAAAGGTGATACGATTCTATTTATTCATGGAACACCTTCTTGGAGTTTTGATTTTAGAAATGTTATCAAAAAATTAAAACATAAATTTAGGTGCATCGCTATTGATCATATAGGGTTTGGCTTATCTTCAAAACCTAAGGAATATGATTACACAACTCAAAATCATAGTAAAACTCTTGAAAAATTTATTATGGAAAAAAATTTAGAGAATATTACTTTGGTTGTGCATGATTTTGGAGGCCCTATTGGATTAAATTTTGCTATTCAATATCCTAATAAAATCAAAAATCTTATCATTATGAATTCTTGGCTTTGGAGTAGTGAAAATGATCCTTATTACAAAAAGCTTAAAAGAATACTCAAAAGTCCTTTACTTCCTTTTTTGTATCGATACTTTAATTTTTCACCCAAATATATTTTACCTAATTCTTTTGGGGATATTAAACTATCAAAGCATTTACTTAAACAATACACTAAACCTTTTGCTAACTCCACTCAAAGAAGTGGCACAATTGCATTTGCCAAATCATTATTATATGATCAAAATTTCTTTGAAGAGCTTTGGAATCAAAAGCATCTTATTGCATCAAAACCCACTTTATTGATTTGGGGCATGAAAGATCCTATAATAAAACCCTATTACCTTGATAAATTTCAAAGTGGTTTTAGCAATTCAAAAACTGTTAAATTGGATTCTTGTGGTCATTTTCCACAAGAAGAAGAACCTGAAATTGTAGCAAAATCTATTTTGGAATTTATATCTTAATTAAAAATTATAAAAATTCAATATTTAATATTTTTTTATGATTATAAAAATCAAGGAATTACAATTAATCTAAACAAAATATTTGGATAAGAAAGAAAAAGGCTTTATTTTTGCAGGCTATAAAAGGCAACTTGGCCGAGTGGTTAGGCAGAGGTCTGCAAAACCTTGTACAGCGGTTCGAATCCGCTAGTTGCCTCAAAAGAATAAAGCCCGTTAATTAACGGGCTTTTTCATTTTAATATTCTTATTACAAATTCAAGGTCGCTTTATAAGTTTCTGAATTCATTAAACTACTTGTATTATTATCTAATAATTTGATTTTTACGAGCCATCCTTCTCCATAAGGGTCTTGATTGACTTTCTCAGGTTGGTCATTAATAATAGGATTTATTTCCAAAATTTCCCCTTTAACGGGTAAAAATAAATCAGAAACTGTTTTTACTGCTTCTACAGTACCAAAAACAGCTCCTTGCTCTATTACTTGCCCCACCGTATTAATATCAACAAAAACAATATCACCTAATTCTTTTTGTGCAAAATCAGTAATACCTACATAGGCTATTTCGCCCTCCATTCTAATCCATTCATGATCAGCAGTGTACAATAAGTTTTCTGGAAAATTCATTTTTAAATTTATTTGGTTTCGCAAAATTAAATAATAAATTCTAGATTTACGAATTTTTTAAAGTTTCTATTTCGTTTAAAATTTTTACTTGAATTTGAATGGATTCTTCATGAATAATTTCGTAGATATTCTTAATAAAATCAGAATTAAGGTGCAATTTTTGGGCTTCTGAAAGCCTATCTTTTAAAACTTCGCCCCAACGCTGAATTTGTAGAACCGTTAAATCTTTATCTTTTTTTAACCAACCAATCTCTTGAATGATTTTCATTCTTTCAGACAATATTTCTAATAGAATGGCATCTAATTCGTCTATTCTTTTTCTTTTATTTTGGATTTGTTGTTCTAGTTCATCATCAATGTTTAATTTTCTAATTACTAATTGTTGAATTAAAGTTTGAAGATCTCGGGGAGTAATTTGTTGTTCAGCATCTGAAAGTGCTTTTTTAGGGTTATAATGTACCTCAATCATGATACCATTCATTTCTAAATCCATCGCTTTTTGAGCAACATATAGTAAAAGATTAGGATTCCCTGATATATGAGAAGGGTCGCAAAGCATCTCTAAATCTGGGAAAATTCTTTTTAATTCAATGGGAATAGACCACATAGGGTCATTTCTGTATTGGGTTTTATTAAAAGAAGAAAAACCCCTATGAATAGCCACAATCTTCTTGATTCCTGCATTATAAATACGCTCAATAGCCCCAATCCACAAATTCAAATCCGGGTTAATAGGATTTTTTACGAAAATAGGTATATCTAAACCTTTTAACGAATCAGCAATTTCTTGGACAGAAAAAGGATTTACGGTAGTCCTTGCCCCTAACCACAGCCAGTTAATATCATTTTTTAAAGCCAACTCCACATGCTTAGCACTAGCTACTTCTGTAATTACAGGAATATCAAAAGTCTCTTTTACTTTTTTTAACCATGTTAATCCTATCTCTCCTACGCCTTCAAAAGAATTCGGTCTGGTACGAGGCTTCCATATACCTGCTCTAAAAGCATGTATTTTGGTGTTTTGTAGTAATTGCTGAGCCGTATAAAGTACTTGCTCTTCATTTTCTGCCGAACAAGGACCCGCAATAACAAATGGTCTTATATCCTTTGTAACTTTCTCAAAAATCATAATACAAAATAACAAAATAATATTCATTTTAATTTGAAAAAAATGTATCTTTGTGGCAAATTTACTTCTAATGAAAAAATTTTTACTTTTCTTATCAGTCGTTTTGGGTTTAAAAGCCTATTCTCAAAGTACTTATGTTTGGAATAATCCGGGCGGTGGAAACTATACGGTTGCAGCGAATTGGTCGCCTAATAGAACAAGTCCTGCTAGTGATGATATTTTGGTTTTTAACGATGGTGGAAGCTATACCATCAGTAACGTTCCTACCCAAACCATTGGAAAACTTATTTTTCAGAACAATACCAATGTATTGTTTCAAGCGGGAGCCTCAGGGAATACGCTTACTATAGCAGGGGGGACAGGAACAGACTTTTTGGTAGAAGCAGGCTCTAATTGGGGTATCCGAGGAACTAATATTTGTACTTTACTAGTTGCTACGGGGGCAAATGCAGAAATTTATGGCGGTATTGGTGCAGGTGGAGCCGCACATCGTTTTTTAGCTATCGACGCTAATAGCTTTGTCTTTAAATCAGGCGCTTTATGTGTTGCTACTACTAATTTCGCAGGTAATATGTTTGGTAATTCAGGAACTTTAAATACTACTATTTTTGAGGCAGGCTCCGAATATATTTGCGAAGCAGGGGCAAACCCCTTTGGTTTTGGTCCACCCAGCTCTAAAGTCATTTTTCAAACCAATAGTAAATATACTCACAGAGCAGCTTTGGTTGCCCCAGCTACTGCTGGTAGAACTTATGCCATTTTTGAATTAGACCATCCCAGTTTTAATACAAATCTTAATGGTGCTTCCCCCTTCACAGTTCAAAAATTTGTTGTAAAACAAGGAAATTTAAAGTTAGGTCATAGTGCGGATGTCAATGTATTAGAAGATATTGTGATTTTATCCGGTACTTCAGAAAGAACAAGTACAGGAAAATTAAATGTAGGAACTCATTTCGTTCTTAATGGGGGAAACTTTAATTACACTGGCACAGGTGCTTTAACTATCGGTGGAAACTTAGAAGTTCAATCGGCTTCCTCTACTTTTAATTTGAATCCTACTATTGCTTCAGGAACTAGAAACGATATTATTGGAGGAGATATCATCAATAATGGGGGTACACTTAGTTTTAATCCCGTAGTTACGCCCCTTAATTATTCATTGATTTTTCAAAGTTCTACGAGTACTCCACAATCTTTTACCAATACAGGAACTTTAATATTTGGACCTACAGTCGTTGTAACTTTATCTGATGGAGACGGTTATGTTTTAAACTCTAATATCACCATTGGGGGAATATTAAATTTACCCACAGGAGGAGGTAAAATCAATGGGAATGGAAATACCTTAACACTCGGCATTAATGATGCTTCTCCAGGTTTCTTAATTTATACGTTAGGTTCTACTTCTTCTTACATTTATAATGGAAAATTTAGAAGATGGTTTAAGGCAAGCGCTACTACTAATGAAGTGAGCGGAGGTTTTCCTTTGGGAATTAGTTCCGATATTCAACCTTGTGCTGTGAAAATGACAACTGCTCCGAGTACAGGAGGTTATATTACAGCAGAATATATCACAGGATACGCAGGAGATTTAGGATTACCTTTAACCGTAGGGGCTGTAAATGTGAATAGAGTTTACGGTTATGGCTATTATAGAGTAGAAGCAGACGCCTCACTAACAGGTTATGTTTATACATTCAGAATGGTAGGAACCAACTATGAAGGCGTAGGAAATTATCAAGAATTGGTTTTACTCAAACGAGCAGATAATACCAGCCCTTGGACAGCCCCAGGAATGCAAGGCATACCCGTCGGAACCAATTCGCAATTCTCATTAGAATTAATAGGGTTAAATTCTTTTTCTGAGTTTATTGTGGGTGGAAACGATGTCCCTAATCCGCTTCCTATCTTTTTTAAACAATTCGTTTTACAACGCTTCAACCATAACAATTATTTGAGCTGGATAATAGAAAACCCACAAGAAATTCAAAACTTTGAAATTCAAAAATCTTATGATGCTCAAGAATTCTTTTCTTTGGACAAAATCAACGTTTCTAATACTCGTATTTATGATTATCTAGATAATTCTGAACCGCAAACTTCAAAAATCTTTTATCGTATTAAAGCCAATCTTAACGATGGTAGAAGTGCTTACTCAGAAACCTTAGAATTAAATTTAACGCCTCAAACCAATATCCAAGTTTATCAAAATCCTTTACAAAATCATTTAAAGCTTATGGTACAAAGTGATGTTCAGGAAATTCTTAAAGTCCAAATTTATGATTTAAGCGGCAAAAAAGTATTGGAAAACTCTTATGATGTTCAAGTAGGAAATCAAATTTTTACCATTGATACAGAAAAAATTGCTTCTGGATTGTATGTTCTTCATACACAACTAAACGGGCAAAATTATACGAGTAAAATTTTAAAATAATTGAAAATAGAGGAAAATTAAAGGTTTAAAGTTAATTGTTAAATTTTTAGAAGCCTTGCTTGAAAGGCTTCTTTTATAAAAAAATTTGTATTCTCCGCTATAAATACGGTCGGTGATATTGATAGAACTCTTTCCAATTTATATTTCCTTGGTATGCGAGTTTTTCCCCTGCGAGTTTGATTTGTTGATTATTGAACAAATGTTCATTCGCTGTTTCGGAATAGATTTTTATTTGCCTGTGTGTAATTTGAAAAATTGAATGTATATTTGAAAAACAAAACTATAAAACCTATGAACGAACATAATTCTAATAAAGATAACAGTAAAAAACTTATCCCCCGCCTCCGATTCCCCGAGTTTCAAGATAGCGGAGAGTGGGAAGTGAAAAGGCTAGGTGATATTTTGGAATATGAGCGACCTGATGACTATATAGTCGCGAGTGACAGTTATGTTTCGGAAGGAATTCCAGTTTTAACAGCTAACAAAAGTTTCATTCTTGGTT
>CAZBPK010000164.1:0-8033 GCA_964493765.1 uncultured Bacteroidia bacterium
TTTCTAATCTTTTGGGCGGGCCCGTTCGCTGAGGCTCAGGGTCGGGCTTGCTTCGGGATTCGCTGCTCGCTTCGGCAATCCTTTTTCCACTTTTATCAAAAGCGTTAAAAGGCAGTGCCACTTCGGGCCCTTCGCATCCCTCACGCTTACAAAAAAATTCTTTTTCACAATTATGCACCTAAACCAATTCTTAAAAAACTTTAAGTTGAAAAAAATTTGTAAACATTTACTAAAAAATACGTATATTTGTGAATATATTCATGGTTTCACTTAAACTACACTTCTTAAACTGTATAACATTCGCTATTTTATTCTTACATTTTTTTGTTTCTTACGCTCAGCCTGATGTTCGTAAAAAAGGGTTTTACAACCCTGCAATCTCTGATGTTAGAGTTAATACGGAAGAAAAAAAAACTTTTATCAAAGGAAAAGTTTTGGATAGACTTAGTAACGAACCACTCATTGGTGCAACTGTTAAGTTAAATCCCAAAGGATTTATTAGTTATACCGATCTAAACGGTTATTTTGAATTTCTCAATTTACCTCCAGATACTTTTGAAATTGAAGTTAACTACATTGGCTATAAAAAAACTAAATTCTCTGAAATTTCAACTATTGAAAAACAATTGGTTCAATTGATTTTGCCTATTGAAATTCTAGTCAGTGAAATGGAAGGAGTAGTAATAGAATCAGAAATTCCAAAATTATCAGAACTCTCTGCAATAATGTTACAAAAAAACTCCAATTTTATTGCTGATGCACAATCTGGAAATCAAATAGAAAAAGAAAATTTTGACTACTCCGTTTCTACAGGATTTCAAAGAATGAATGGAGCTTCTTTTGCTGGTAATCATTCATATATCAGAGGCTTACCCGAAAAATATAATGCTATTTTACTCAATAATGCCCCTTTTATTAGCTTAAACTCTCAAAAATATTTTTACAATTTACAAGAATTTCCTACGAGTGTAATTTCTAGTGTTTCCATTTTTAAATCTACGACTTCAGAATATTATGCAAATTATGGTGGAGGTTTAGTTCTTTTAGAAACCGAACAAATGCCAGACGCTTCAAAATTTAAAATTCAATGGAATGGTTTTTATAACTCCAATACCACTTTTCAAAAATTACATTCATTACCCTTTAATAAAAGAATGTTATTAATTCCAGAAACCCAAAATATCAAAATTCATTTTAAGGAATTAAGAAATCCAAGTCCTATAAATATTCCTAATTATTATACAAATCGTAATTACACAGCTTTACCTAGTACACAATGGAGCGGTTATTTTTCTAATCGTTATAGTGTTTTAAATAACCGAGATTTAGGCTTTGTTGCAGCAGTCAATTTTTGGGACCATTACGAAAGAATGAATATCTCAGGTTCTAATTTACTCAATCTTTCTAAAGACACTTTATACACTACAAACATTAACAATAGTTTTCAAGATAAACACCATCAAAATGTTACTGCTATTGCTAATGCTTCCTTAAAATGGAACAACAAAAACTTTTTACACTCCAAAAATACATTGATATACAAAAATATAAACCAAGTATATTCACAATCCACCGATTCAAATGTATATCGTTCTCAAAGTTATGAAAGAAATTTTACATTTGCACAACAAAATTCAGGACAACATAGCTTAGTTGCTCGTAAAAATAGAAGTTTAAGAATGGAATGGCTCCAATTTTATCATTATTACTATCAACAGAATCCAGCCATGATAAACTACAATTTTCAAAAACATTTATCGGGAGAAAGTTATTTAGCCTTGCCTAGCACTTCCACAATTTCCAATTCTAAATTATATCATAACAATACCATTTATGCAGAGAAACAACAAGTTCATCAAGTTGGAGGTGATGTATTTTTTGATATAATGGTTAAAGAAGAAGACAACAAAGTCAAAACAAGAATTGGAACTTTCTTAAATTTTACTCATTCCCAGTTTAATTCTCGTAATTTCCATTACAACCTGAATAATTCTTTTAATGACTCTTCCTTAATTTCAATGAATCAAATCTTAAATCAAGGAATTGTAAATAATGGAAATGAAACTTTGTTTTCATTAAACGAACTTACAGATACTAGTAACCTTTATCAAGCACAACATTTCAATATAGCTCCATATATCAATATTCAATACGAATTAACTGAAATTTTTCATTTCGTTGTGGGCTTTAGAGAGGATTTTTCCATTAGAAAATTATCCAACGTCAATAATTCCAACCTATTACAAAGAGCCTTTCAAAGTGATTTACCTTCCTTATCAATAATTTTTAGAACCCATGAAAAAAGCCAACTCCGTTTTAATTACATGATGTCAGTTTCTAGACCTACGGACAGAGATTTCATGGGAAGTAAGTTTTATCATCCACTAACACAAATTTTACATTTACCCAATCCTCAATTAATGCCTTCAACAATCAATCATTTAGATGCACGCTTTGAGGTTTTTCCAACCAATATAGATGCTTTTTCTATCAATTTATTTTTTAAACAAATTCACTTCCCCATAGAAAATCAATATAGTTTACCTAAAGATCCTCAAGAAGTTATAACTTCTAGAACTTCAAATTCTAATGCTGCAATGGTTGGTGGTTTAGAATGGGAATGGAAACAAAATTTAGGGAATATTTGGGATAGTTTTATTTTTGAAAAGTTTTATTTATACCTGAATGGTTATGCTTCTGTTTCCAATTCCAAACCTCAATCTCAAACCAAATTTTTCGCAAAAGATACACGACCATTACAAGGGCATTCTAATTATGGATTGAATTTGGGGTTCAATTGGGCTCATGAAGATTTAGGATTGAAAATTATGACCTTTGTGAACCATAAAGGAAAAAATATATTTTTAGCTCATAGCAACAATCCTCAATGGGATATTTGGGAACTTCAACGCACAGATTGGTCATTTCAAGTATCTAAATCTTTTCAATCCCATTGGGAATTTCGTTTAGCTCTATTTAATCTTTTAGATCAACCGATTCGCTGGGCTTATTTAAACCAAAATCATTATTTCAAAAACGATATTAAACAAACGTTTAGGGAACAAAAGTTAGGACGTCAATTTTTGGTTTCTGTTAATTATAGGTTGTAATTTCAATAGTTTTTTAGGGCGTGTCCCCTTTGCTAACGCTTCGGGGTCGGGCTTGCTACGGGCTCCGCTATCGCTACGGCAATCCTTTTTCCACTTTTTCCAAAAGTGTCAAAAGGCAGTGCCACTTTGTGCCCTTCGCATCCCTCACGCAATTATGCTACGCATCAATTTCTTATACTAATTTTATGATGAAATTAAACACTTTTTAAATCTTCAATTACCTTTTTAGGATTTTGAGAATTAAAAACAAAGTTTCCTGCTACTAAAACATCAGCTCCGCAATCCAATAATCTTTTTGCATTATTTCCATTCACTCCGCCATCTATCTCAATCATGGTTTGGAGTTGGTTATCTAAAATAAATTTTTTTAAGGTTTCTACTTTTTTGTAAGTATTTTCAATAAAACTTTGACCACCAAAACCCGGATTTACACTCATCATACAAACCAAATCCGTGTTCTCTAATACATCATACAATAAGTGAATAGAAGTATGAGGGTTTATCGCGATTCCTGTTTTCATACCCAATTGTTTGATGTTCTGCAATGTACGATGTAGATGGGTAGATGCTTCATAATGAACGGATAAAATATCTGCTCCTGCTTTATGAAAATCCTCTAAATACCTTTCAGGCTGAACAATCATCAAATGAACATCTAAGGGTTTTTCACTGATTTTCTTGATTGCTTGTAGTATAGGCATGCCAAAAGTTATGTTGGGAACAAATACACCGTCCATAACATCACAATGAACCCAATCCGCTTGGCTTTCATTTAGCATTTTGATGGCATTTCCAATTTCTAAAAAATTACAAGATAAAATTGAGGGTGCTATAATCGGTTTTTTCATTTTTTATTTTAATTTGGGATTATTAATATGTCGTTCTTTATCACGTTGAGTTTTTTTGTTTAAATTTTTTTCTAATGCTGCTTGCAAATCTATATTCATTTGATTGGATAAACAAATTAATACGAATAAAATATCAGCCATTTCATCAGCTATTTCCTCATGAATATTTTGGGGTTCATGACCTGGCTTAAAAGATTGTTCACCAAAATGACGTGCAAATAATCTAGCAAGCTCCCCAACTTCTTCTGTTAAAATTGCAAAATTGGTCATTTCATTATAATATTTGACACCATAGGTTTTAATCCATTCATCAACAGTTTTTTGGGCTTCTTGAATTGACATTTTACATTGAATTTGGCTTCAAAAGTAAAAAATTTTGAGCTTCAAAGTAAGTTTGTTGGAAATTATTAGTGAAGAATATTCAGAAATAACCCGATTGGAAAATGTCCATCAAAACAGAAGGAGTAACTTGAAGGAAGCGTGAGGGATGCATAGGGAGCGTAGCTGCACTGCCTTTTAATGCTGAGTTTGAGCGAAGCAGAAAAAGGATTGCCGAAGCGAGCAGCGAAGCCCGAAGCAGCCCGACCCTGAGCATAAGCGAAGGGACACGCCCTAATTATAAATAAAAAATTTTCTTTACGTTCATAATTAATTGTAATTTCCAAAAACTTAGTTTAATTTTGCGGAAATATTAAAAAATGGCAGGTAACAGAACATTAACCATTATCAAACCCGATGCAGTTGCTAATGGTCATACAGGTAAAATTATTAACCAAATTATTGAAGCAGGTTATAAAATTATTGCTATGAAGCAAATCCATCTTTCTGAAAAAGAAGCTGGTGCTTTCTATGAAGTGCATAAAGAAAGACCTTTCTACAAAGACTTAGTATCTTTTATGGTGAGTGGTCCTTGTGTACCAATGATTTTAGAAAAAGAAAATGCGGTTGAAGATTTTCGTAAATTAATTGGTGCAACTGACCCTAAAAAAGCTGAACCCGGAACTATCAGAAATTTATATGCTAAATCTATTGATGCAAATGCTATTCATGGTTCTGATTCTGATGAAAATGCTCAAATAGAATCTAACTTTTTCTTTTCTCGTTTAGAAAGAGTTTAAAAAAATTTTGTATTATCGTATATCATAATTTTGTTCCTCTGGTATTTTCATCAGAGGATTTTTTTTAAATCATGTTGGAATATTTATCAAAAACATTAAATCATCAATTTCCATCTATTGCTCACCAAGTTTTAAAAAGTTTGGAAGAGGAAGCTCCTATATCAATTAAGCTAAACCCTTATAAAAATCCTCAAAATTGGAATTTTGATTTTTATGAAAAAATTCCATGGACAAAAACAGGGTATTATCTTAAAAATAGACCTTCCTTTATTGAAGATCCTTTATGGAATGCAGGGGCTTATTATGTGCAAGAAGCTTCTTCTATGTTTTTGGATTTTATTGTTCAAAAAATTTATGAAAATCATTCAGAAATTTCATGGAAGATATTAGATTTATGTGCTGCTCCTGGAGGTAAAACTTTATCCTTAGCGGCTAATTTTCCATTAGATTCTTTTATTTTAGCAAATGAAATTGATTATCAACGTTTAAATGCTTTGATTCATAATATTACACTTTCTGGATACCCCAATATTTATGTTTCTCATAATAAACCCGAAGAATTTCAGTTAGAACCTTTTTTTCATTTGGTTATGGTAGATGCTCCTTGTTCTGGTGAGGGTATGTTTAGAAAACATGCTAATCAATTACAAAATAATTTCAATGAAGAATATGTAAAAATTTGTGCTATCCGACAAAAAGGGATTTTAGACCATGCGAAGAAAATTTTGTTGCCCGGTGGTTATCTTATTTACAGTACCTGCACTTTTAATTTGGAAGAAAATGAAAAAATAGTTCATCAATTTTTATCTAACAACTCTGATTTTGAGTGTATTTTCTATGAAGTTCCTAAAGATTGGAATATATTTATTCAAGAATATGAGAAAGTAAAATTTTATAGATTTTTTCCTGGTTTGGTGAAAGGTGAAGGTTTTTCTCTAACGGTTTTGCGTAAAAAAGGTGAACTTTTTAATGCTTCATTTCCAATTCCCTTAAAAAAAGATAAACATAAGACCGATACTTTTATCGAAAAACATATAAAAAATTCACATGAATTTTCATTTTTTTCAAAAAATCAAAATTATTTTGCAGTTTTGAAAAAGCATTTTTTAGATTGGGAATATTTACAATCGGAATTAAAATTAATTAAGAACGGAATTTTCATTGGTACTCAAAAAGGTAAAGATTTTATTCCTGAACATGAATGGGCTTTAAACTTATTTGCTGAAACATCAATCTATCCAGAAGTTTCATTGGATTTAAAATCATCAATAGCCTATCTTCAAAAACAAACTTTTGATTTAAATTTTACGAAACTTGGGTTTCATATATTCAAACATCATGGAATACCTATAGGTCTTGGAAAAAATATAGGGAATCGTTGGAACAACTTATTGCCTAATTCGAATAAAATCAGGAAATCTATTGATACATAAAGAGAGTTATTTTTCTGATGCAACTTCAGTTTTTAGCAAAACTTCAACTTTTCTAACATGCTGTGGTGTATTGGTAGAAAAAACCCCCATCAGAAAAATAATATCTGTAATCTTTTTATTCCTAATAAACTGATTTAAAGGTTGGTGATAATAACGGTAATCAATAGCATAGATATTGTCAAAATGATTCACTAAATAAGTAGTAAAAGGATTTCCATAGGAATTTTTGATAATCAAGCAATTACGATTAGTTTGTAAATCTGTAGAAATGTGCATTAATGGATAGTCAGCACCTAAAAATACCCCGAAAGCAGTAGCAGAACCCGCAAACTCCACTAAGTATGTTCCAGAATACGCTTTATTCATCTGATTTTCTAACCAAAAGAGAGTTTTTGTTTTTACATCGGATTTAAAGTATTCTACAGAATCTTTATTTCTTGCTAATTCTGGGTCTTGTGTAAGATGATACAAGGTTCCATAATAATTTTTGATAACCTTTCTTTTCATTTTATCTAAAGAAATCGGTTCTAAACCCGCAGCTTTACACCAAGCCACATAGCCATAATAAGCACCTAATCCTGTCCAATGATGGTCGGTATTAAAATAAAGATATTCATCTAAATGATTATATATTTCTTTGCAAATATCAACACCAATTCCTTTAGCTAGAGCTTGATTGGTGGCTTCTATATTAGCACATTCTGAACGCTTTAATTTTTGATATTTTTGTGGTAAATAAAATTCTGCATTAGAAGGTACTACAGCAGCATATACTTTAACATCAGGATTTTGTATTGCATATTTATCAACTACTTTCGCAAAATACTTAGCTAATTGATGATTACCCCCAAAAAATTGAAATCCTTTTCCATTGCAGATAAATACATTATTACTCGTTCTTCCGACTCCTTGTTCTTGCAAACTATCTAAATAGGTGTATTCAGTGATAGCATAATTATTATCTGTTGATGTTTGGTAATGAATTTGAGTTTTTGAACTATCGTTATTAGAAGTTGTATCTTCATTTAACAAATTTTCAGATATTTTGATATCACCATCTAAAAGATTTGAGTTTTGATAAACTTTAACTTTTTCGATTCTAATTCCTTTAAATTGTTGAGTTTGAACTGCAATAGGTATCCATTCCTCTCGATAAATAAAATGATCAGCAAAAAAAACGGAAAGTTTATTTGTAAATTTTCCTTGTAAAAAATCATTCCAACTCCATTCAGGTAATTCAGCAAGTTTTCTTTTTTCATTTAGAGAAATAGCTTTTTTAGGAGCAATCCATGTAAAAATTCCTAAAAACAAAAGTAAAAAAGAAAACAAAAAAACAAAAACATAAGCACCGAACTTTTTCATAGCTCCATTTGGCAAGGCAAAAATAGTAAATAATTGGATTTCTTTACTTCAGAAAAAGTAAAAATTCAATAGTATATTCTATAAAAATCAAAAAGCTGCTTATAAAAGCAGCTTTTTGATTTTTAAAAAATTATAATTACTTAGCTTTGATAATCTTAAAGG
>CAZBPK010000165.1:0-41645 GCA_964493765.1 uncultured Bacteroidia bacterium
TATTTTTTTTATTTTTTTTTTGTGTTTATTGGATTTTGAATTTTTTATTCACATTGCGGGTTTATTTTGATTGTTTTTACCCTTAATTGTTTTGTGATGGGTATTATTGATTTTGGCGTGGCCCTTACTTTTTTTCGGGTGGGGCTTCTTTGGGCTTCGCTTTGCTTCGGCAATCCTTTGCCTGCTCATTCTTCGCAGCTAAAGGCAGTGCCACTTCGTGCCCTTCACATCCCTCACGCTTATCAACCCCAAAAAATCGTTTTTTTTATTTTCTTTTCTTTTGATTTCTTATTGAATGATTTTTCATAGAATCTTTTCTATATTTGTAACCTTAAACCTTACGAATGAGTATTATCATCCAAAATATACACAAATCATTTGAGGAAAATCATGTGTTAAAAGGTATTGATTTTAAATTTGAAGCAGGTAAAGTAAACATGATTATCGGAGCAAGTGGTAGTGGAAAATCTGTATTAACCAAATGTATCGTAGGGCTCATCCAGCCTGATGAAGGAGAAGTTTTGTTTGATAATGTCAGTTTTTGGAAACAAGATGTAAAAAACAAAAAAAATATACGTAAAAATTTTGGAATGCTTTTTCAGTATTCTGCTTTATTTGATTCCATGACAGTAGCAGAGAATGTGGGTTTCCCTTTAAGAATGTTTGATACCCAATATACAGAATCACAAATTGATAAACGTGTTAAAGAATGTTTAGAACGCGTTAATTTACACAATGTTGAAAATAAATATCCCTCTGAACTATCTGGCGGTATGAAAAAAAGAGTAGGAATAGCAAGAGCTATTGCCTTAAATCCCAAATATTTATTTTGCGATGAACCCAACTCCGGTTTAGACCCTCAAACTTCTTCCATTATTGATAAATTGATTTTAGATTTAACCAATGAATACAAAACCACTACAATTGTAATTTCTCATGATATGAACTCTGTTCTGAATATTGGTGATAAAATTATGTTTATTCATAAAGGGAAAAAAGAATGGGAAGGGCATAAATCTGAAATGTTGCATTCTAATTCCCAACCTTTAAAAGATTTCTTATTTGCATCTGAACTTATTGTAAATCAATATCAATTTGAGCTTCAAAAACGATGATTTTACTTAGCATAATTTTGTTTTTGGTAGGAATTTTTTTAGTATTAACACGCAGAAATGCCGTAATGGTATTGATTGGAATTGAATTAATTTTTAATGCTGCCAATTTGAATTTTGTTTTTTTTGCGAATCAAGATGAACAAAACTATGGAATATATTTCGCTTTAATTATTATTGCTGTAACAGCCTCTGAAACTGCTTTAGGAATTGCTATACTCTTAAATTTATTTAAAACTCATGGAACAATCCAGTTAGATGAGTTAAATCAAAATTTTGAATAAATATTTGATTTATAAAGTTTTATATTTTTATTTTTTGTACTTTTTTCTAAAATTCAAAAAGTTAAGTAAAAAAAATGTTGCAAAAAGTTAAAAGTGATAGTAATTTTGCCAATCAGTTTTATGAGCATCTTTACAAATATTATTCAATTAAACCACGAACAAGTAATGCTTTGTCATGACGAAAGCACAAACCTAAGAGCAATTATTGCTATACACAATACGGTTTTAGGCCCAGCATTAGGGGGAACACGATTCTGGAATTATACATCTGATGAAGCCGCTTTAACGGATGTTCTTAGGCTTTCTCGTGGTATGACTTTTAAAGCTTCTGCGGCAGGTTTAAATTTAGGAGGTGGCAAAGCCGTTATTATCGGCAATCCTCATCAAATTAAAAATGAAGCACTTTTAAGAAGATTCGGCAAATTTGTTGAAAATCTGAACGGAAAATATATTACAGCTGAAGATGTTGGAGTGAACGAAAAAGATATGGAATTCATTCATTCTGAAACAAGACATGTTACCGGTTTACCTATTTCTATGGGTGGCTCAGGAGACCCTTCCCCTTTTACTGCTTATGGTGTTTATTTGGGTATGAAAGCTACAGCAAAAAAACTTTATGGTTCAGAAGATTTATCCAGAAAAAAAATTGTAGTACAAGGGCTTGGTAAAGTGGGTTATTATTTAATTTCTCATTTAAGAAAAGAAGGTTCTACCGTTTATGTTTATGATATTCAAGAGGCTGCTATTCAAAAAGTAGTGAAAGAATTCAAAGCTATTCCTATTGACGGCAATAAAATATTCGAAACAGACGCAGAAATTTATGCTCCTTGTGCATTAGGTGCAACCCTTAACCCTGATTCTTTGGCGAATATTAAATTTCAAATGATTGCCGGTGGTGCTAATAACCAATTATTAGACGAAGAAAGAGACGGTAATACTTTACTACAAAAAGGTATTTTATATGCTCCAGATTTTGTGATTAATGCAGGCGGGTTAATGAATGTTCATACTGAATTAGAAGGATATTCTAAAGAAAGAGCTTTAGAAAAAGTAGAAACCATATATTCTAATATTGAAAAAGTATATCAAATTGCTGATGAACAAAAAATTAATACTCAAAAAGCGGCTATTCATTTAGCAGAAAGTCGTATCCAATCTATTGCTAACATTAAAAAATTTATGTAATGCCCAAAAGAAGACTTATAAGAGAAAAAGTTTTACAGTGTGTTTATGCATGGTTAATGACTGGTGATGATCCTAAAACTGTTTTTGATAAAGTTTTAAGTAAATCTTATAAACAATTATTACTTAATTTAGAAACTCAACCGCTTCATAAATTTCCAGAAAATGATGCTCAGTTTATGCATGACTTATTTTTTGGTGTTACCCGTAATTATGAGGAATATATTAATGCAATTAAAGAAAAAGTAGAAAACTGGGATGTTACACGTATTGCTCCTGTTGATAAAGCGGCTATGCTTATGGCTTTATGTGAATTAGAAAATTTCCCTAATATCCCTATTAAAGTTACCATTAACGAGTATTTAGATATTATCAAAAATTTTAGTACTCCTAAAAGCACCATGTTTGTGAACGGTATTATTGATGCGATTCATATAGATTGGGCTAAATCTGGAAAAATCCAAAAATCTCATTAAAAGTAGTTCACAAAAATAGTTTTTGACTAACTCCAAAGTATCTAAGGGCATAATGCCGCAATGCCTTTGGGTGCTGAGTTATTGAAGCAGAAAAAGGATCTCCAATCAACTCAATCAACTCAATCAACATAAAAAAAAACAAGCATACCTAACGAAGTAAGTCACACCTAGGTTATTTATCTAAGATTTCTAATCAAAACGCTTGGTATATTTATGGCAATAAGGTGTTTTTCCTGTTTTTTCGTAGTATAATTGATGATACTCCTCCGCATTCCAAAATTTTTCAAAAGGCGTTAATTGGGTAACTACTTTATAACCTTTTTGTTTAAGTATATCTATTAGTTCTTGTGCAATAACTTTTTGTTGTTCGTTGATATAAAAAATTTCGGAACGATACTGTTCACCAATATCAGGACCTTGCCTATTGAGTTGAGTGGGGTCGTGAATTTCAAAAAACAATTTACATAAAGTTCTAAAATCCGTTACATTGGGGTTGTAAACCACTTCTAAGACTTCTGCATGACCTGTAGTTTTAGAACAAACTTGTTCATAAGTAGGTTTTAAGGTTTTTCCACCTGTATAACCGACACGCGTAGAAATTACCCCTTTTTGTTTCGTAAAATAATACTCTACACCCCAAAAACAACCACCCGCAAAATACGCTGTTTCTTTTTGATTCTGTAAATCTGTTTCATGAATAAACTGTATGGAGGTTGAATTTACACAATGACGAATATTTTTAGAAGTTAAGTTTTCTCCTTCAAAAACATGCCCTAAGTGCCCGCCACAATTCGCACAAACAATTTCTGTTCTTACCATTCCATGAGAATAATCTGGTATTCTTTTAATAGCATTAGGGATTTCATCATCAAAACTAGGCCAACCACAACCAGAATCAAATTTATCTTTTGACAAATAAAGCGGAGCATCACAACGTTTGCAGAGGTAAATACCGCTTTCTTTATGCTTGTAATATTTGCCAGTAAAAGGTTTTTCTGTACCTTTTTTAACAATTACATATTCTTCATCAGGACTTAGTTCGTTATAGTTTCCTTCTTTTTTGGGTTGAAATTGTGTCCAATCTATATTCATTGTATGATTTTTTTTACTTTTTTTCTCGTTGGTTTGAGCAATAGAATTTTCTTGATGGCAGCCCATCAAAAATATATTCAAAATTAGAAATTTTATGAAAAGATCCATATTTTGATAATAACGTTTTTATAGTTCTAAATGTTTCATTAAAAATTCAAAATTCTTAACGTTATTATAAATTTCCAAAAAACTTTGGTACTGATTTAACAGTAAATCTGTATAATTGGATAGGTTTTTAAGAATTTGATTTAGTTCTGTAAAATTTTCAAATGATAGTGTGGGATTTATTCCAGAACCATAACTAGCATCAGGAGTCCCAAGAACAGGCTTGCCCATTCGTAAACTCTCTAAATATTTAATCTTTACCCCTGATTTTTGAAAAACAGGTAAAACAAAAATATCTTGATATGTAAGTTGAGTTTCTAAAGGTTGGGTATTATCCAAAATTGTAAGCATGGAATTTTTAAATTTTTGGGCTTGATTTCCATAAATTGCTATCGTGAATTCAGGATAATGACTAATAAAATCTAATAACCAAAACAAAGATTTTTGGTTGGCTTCAATTTCAAAATTACCATGAAAAATTATACGGAAAGGTTCTTTTGGAATTTCAAAGGGTTTTGATTCATGAATAGGTACAAAACTAGGAAGAAAAAAAGTATTTTTATTATACGTTTTAATGGTTTGAGACTCCTCTTCAGAAATACAAAAAAGTTTATCACATAAAGGCCAAACCTTTTTTTCCCAAAAGTCCAATTTAATGGTTTCAACCCTAAAATAGATTTTTTTCAATATAGAATGGGTGATTTTACCCAATTCTTGATAGTAAATTGCTTCATGATTATGAACACGTAAATAAACTTTTCTTTTGGGTTGAATCTTTTTGAGTGATGGTAAAAAATAAGAAGTATGTATTCCTTCTAACCAAATAGGGTTTTCATCTTTCATTAATTCACTCCAAATAATATCAGATTTTCTGGTATTTACGGTAAATGGTATTGGGGATAACCATTGAAGATAGTTCATGGGTCTTGGGATTGAGAAAGTAGGCAGGTTATAATCTTGGACGTTGCTATTAGATTTTTTATGAAAATAATAAATTTGATGAATCATTTCATGTTTTATAAACCATTTTAAACGGTAATAAATATCCCAAGTACCTCCATAATTAGGCCCAAAAGGGTTATCTAATGAAACAAAATGAAAGGGTTTCATGGTATTTAAGAAGGCAAAAGTAATAAAATTTATAGCAAACAACTTTTTCGTTATCTTTGCCATCACAATTTATGAACTGGAAAAGTTTTTCTTTCTTTTGTATTTGCCTAAACCTCTTTTTTAGTCTTCGTGCTCAAGATGCCGATTTGCCTCAAAATCATTTTATTGAGCATTTTATGGACAGAATGGATATTAAAGGTTATTTTGAGGAGTACTTTCAAGCTAGTATAAAACCTTTACCTCGTGAGTATGTTTCTCGTTTTGTAGCTCAAATAGATTCCAATGAACTGTCTTACAAAGATTTACATACTTATTTTAGAACACGTTATTTTGTAGATGATGATTTTAATGATTCTCTAAGATGTAAACCTGAGTTTGAAAACGGTTTTAAAAAACATTTTAGTTGGTTATATCAAAATCGTAGAGATTTAATTAGTTATCGTTCAGAAATTTTTAAAGTTTATATCAATCCTATTTTGGATTTACGAATGGGACGTGAAGGAAGTAATCGACCCAATAGCATACCCAGTTTATTTCAAAATACTAGAGGAGCAAACTTTAGAATACGTTTAGGTAAAAAGTTTGGTATGTATTCTGAAGTTATGGAAAATCAATTTCGTTTTCCTTCTTTTGTTCGTTTTATTGATTCTACATCCGTAATGAGAGGCGGGATTTATCCGGGAGTAGGTTATTGGAAAAACTTTAAACAAAACGGTGTGGATTTTGGTCTAACCAAAGCCTATTTAACCTATTCTCCTCTTCAAAATTTACGCATCAAAATGGGTAGAGACCGTAATTTCTTAGGTAATGGAACTCAAAGTTTATTTTTGAGCAATTTTGCTGTAGATTATTGGTTTACCAGCATACGTTTAGACCTCAAAAAATTTCAATATTATTGGCAAGTTTCTCAAATGGTGGATTTTATTCCTAACAAACCCGATTCCTATGGAAGACAACCTGCGAAATATGCTGTACATCATCAATTATTTTGGAATCCTCGTAAAAATTTATCATTTAGTGTTTTTGAATCCGTTATTTATTCTTCGGCAACACCCAACCAAAGCCGTGAATTTGAACTTCAATACCTTAATCCTTTAATTTTTTATCGTACTGTTGAGCAACTCATTGGTTCAGCGGATAACTCATTATTAGGGATTTCTTTCAAATGGAATTTGTTCAAAACCTTACAAACTTACGGTCAATTAGTGATTGATGATTATAATTTTGGCAATAGAAAAGTAGGAAAAGGGTGGTGGGGTAACAAAACAGGCATTCAAGCAGGTCTTAAATACATCAATGTTGCTTCGATTGACCAATTGGATTTACAGTTAGAATTTAACCAAGTAACGCCCTACACTTATGGACATACCAATCCTGCTTCAAATTATAGCCATTACGGTCAATTTTTGGCTTATACTTACGGTGCTAATTCAAGAGAAATTACTGCAAAACTCTCTTATCAACCCTTACCCAGACTGTATTTAACCGTTGACGGTGCTTATGTTAAAAAAGGTTTGGATATGAACGGTAAAAATTACGGTGGTAACATTTTCAGAACAGGGAATACCCATTTCCAAGATTATAATAACCAAGTTTTACAAGGTCAATTATTAGATTTAAAAATAGGTCATTCCAAAATTTCCTATCAGCTGTTTTATACAGATATTTATTTTGAAGTGGACGCATGGTATAGAATGCAAAATACTTACAAAGAATGGGTCGTTTTGGGTGGTTTTAGAATGGGAGGTTTCAGAAGTTTATGGAATTTTTAATTTTAGCCATAGAAACCTCTTGTGATGATACTTCTGTGGCAATTATTCACAATCAAAAAATATTAGCCAATATTGTTAGTAGCCAATTAGACCATAGCCAATATGGAGGTGTAATTCCAGAATTAGCATCACGTAAACACTTGGTAAATATTCAATTAGTTATTGAAGAAGCAATAAAAAAATCAGGAATTGCTTTAAAAGATTTAGATGGAATTGCTTTTACTCAAGGTCCTGGCTTGTTAGGTTCTTTATTGGTGGGAGTAAATTATGCCAAAGGATTAAGTATGGCACTACAAAAGCCTTTAATCGCAGTGAACCACATGGAAGCCCATATTTTAGCCCATTGGATTGAACATCAACCCGAATTACCCTTTTTATGTTTAACAGTTTCTGGTGGGCATACCTCCTTAACAAGCGTTCAAGAACACCCTTTAAATCATCAAATCATCGGACAAACATTAGACGATGCCGCAGGAGAAGCTTTTGATAAAGTCGCAAAACTATTAAATTTACCCTATCCTGGCGGCCCTTTGATTGATAAACTTGCTCAACAAGGTCAACATATTTACCCTTTTCCTAAACCGCAAATTCCTGATTATCAATTTAGTTTTTCGGGTTTTAAAACTGCTGTCAAAAACTTTTTAAAAGACTTTCCCCCTGATAAAATTCAAGAAGAACTTCCCAATATCTGTGCATCGGTTCAGCATTCTATTGTCAATATTTTAATTGAACGATTAGAAAAGGCTATCAAGAACTTTCGTCCGAAGTCTATTGGAATTGCGGGAGGGGTTTCTGCAAACTCCTTGTTAAGAACCAAAACATTAGAACTCGGACAAAAATTAGGCTTACCTACTTATATCCCCAAGTTTGAATACTGCACAGACAATGCCGCTATGATTGCCATTACGGCACACTACAAATTAGAAAAAAAAGAATTTTGTGATTTATCTGTAGTACCTTACACGCGTTAGAATTTGATTTTTTAGAATTATAATGTTTTTTGGGCGTGCCCCTTGCTTCGCAGCGGGTCGGGGTGTTTCGGGCTTTGCTGTTCGCTTCGGCAATCCTTTTGATACTTTTTTCAAAAGCATCAAAAGGCAGTGCCACTTCGTGCCCTCCACATCCCTCACGCTTAATGGGCATAATATGCCCAGAATTTTTTTTCCATTTTTTATTTTTATTTGAACTTTGGATTAATTCTAAATTGTTATTTGGATTGATTCTAAAAAATATATAATTTTGTACTCAAATGAACACAAACATGAAATTTCCAATTTATTTAGACCATAATGCAACTACACCTGTTGATCCTAGGGTATTACAAACCATGTTACCCTATTTTACAGAGCATTTTGGCAATGCAGCAAGTAGGAGCCATCCTTATGGGTGGAAAGCAGAAGAAGCTGTTGATTACAGCCGTGAACAAATTGCTAGTCTTATTGGCGCTGATTCTAAAGAAATTATTTTTACCTCTGGAGCTACTGAGTCTGATAACTTAGCTATTAAAGGAGTTGTTGAAATGTATGCCAAAAAAGGTAATCATATAATTACTTGCGTCACAGAACATAAAGCTGTTTTAGATACTTGTAGAAATCTAGAAAAAAAAGGTTTAGCAAAAGTAACTTATTTACCTGTTGGTACAGATGGTTTAATTGATTTGAATCAGCTTCAAGATGCTATTACCGATGAAACGGTTTTGGTTTCTATTATGTATGCAAATAACGAAATAGGAGTTGTTCAACCCATTAAAGAAATTGCTCAAATTGCTCATTCTAAAGGGGCTTTATTTATGACTGATGCTACTCAAGGAGTGGGTAAAGTTCCTATTTTAGTAGATGAATTAGGAATTGATTTAATGGCATTTACTTCTCATAAAATGTACGGACCTAAAGGCGTTGGCGCTTTGTATGTACGCAGAAAAAATCCTCGTGTAAAAGTTACTGCTCAAATGGATGGCGGCGGGCACGAAAGAGGTATGCGTTCTGGTACGCTAAATGTTTCGGGTATTGTGGGTTTTGGTGCAGCAGCTGATATTTGTAAAAATGAAATGAATGAAGAAGCAAAAAGATTACAAACTTTGAGAGATAAGTTAGAAAATTCTTTATTGCAAATAGAAGAAACTTATTTAAATGGTCATAAACTTCACCGCTTACCTCATGTTTCGAATATTAGCTTTAAATACGTAGAAGGAGAAGGATTGATTATGGGGATTAAAGATTTAGCGGTTTCTTCTGGTTCCGCTTGTACATCTGCTTCATTGGAGCCTTCTTATGTATTAAAATCTCTTGGTTTAGATGATGAATTAGCTCATTCTTCTATTCGTTTTGGATTAGGTAGATTTACTACAGAAGCTGAAATAGATTATGCAATTGAACATGTAAAAAAAGCAGTTCAGCAGTTAAGAGAAATGAGCCCTCTTTGGGAAATGTTTAAAGAAGGTATTGACTTAAAATCCGTTGAATGGGTTGAACATTAAAAATTTTTTTATTTTTTTATTTTTTTTTAGAACTATTCTAAATAATTTTACGTATAAATTTATAAAACATAACTTTGAATTATGGCATACTCAGATAAAGTAATTGATCATTACAACAACCCCAGAAACGTGGGTACGTTAGATAAAAATAAACAAAATGTTGGTACTGGTTTGGTAGGAGCTCCAGAATGTGGAGACGTTATGAGGCTCCAAATTGAGGTAGATCCTGAAACAGGATTAATCAAAGAAGCAAAATTTAAAACTTTTGGTTGCGGTTCGGCTATTGCTTCAAGTTCTTTGGCTACTGAATGGTTAAAAGGAAAAACCATTGACCAAGCCTTAGAAATTGACAATATGGATATCGTTGAAGAGTTATCTTTGCCACCTGTTAAAATTCACTGCTCAGTTTTGGCTGAAGATGCAATTTTAGCTGCTATCAATGATTATCGCATTAAAAACGGTTTAGAACCTATACAGGAAAAACAAAAAATTTGATTCATGATTACTATTACTGAAAAAGCTAAAAATCATTTAGATAAATTACGTGAAAAAGCTGGTTTAGATAACAGCTACTTTATTAGAGTAGCTGTTCAAGGTGGAGGTTGTTCAGGATTGTCCTATAAATTGGATTTTGATAATGAATTGCTTCCTAATGACCAAGTTTTCGAAAACGAAAATGTTAAATTAGTATGTAATTTAAAAAGCTATTTGTATTTAGCTGGAACAGAACTAGATTATTCAGATGGTTTAAACGGTAAAGGCTTTCATTTTGCCAATCCTAATGCTACAAGAACTTGTGGCTGTGGCGAAAGTTTTGCTGTTTAGCATTAGTTGCTTTTCATATTTATTTTTGTTTACGAAGCTACCTGATTTTAGGTAGCTTTTTAATTTTTTTCATGCCATTCTTTTTAAAATAGAAAGGATATAGATTATTTTTCCTCTTTTACAACTTTCCACAAAAATTTTATTACAAAATATATTGTTATTCCATTGATAATCAACATTAAAAATAAGGATTCAGGCTTCATGGCTTGAGGATTTGTGTATTGCATACAAACATACAAAAAATATCAACATCATCATCAATCTTGCAAACAAGATTTCAAAGGTGGTTTCTTCTAATAATTTTTGAATCAATCCCGGTATATTGGCTACTAAAACCGTAATTAAAAATATAGGAGTAACTTTATGAATAATCCACTTAAAAGCTAAGGGGATATGAATTTTGGCATTTTCATTAATTTCATTCCAACCTTTTTCTATACCCCAAATCCAGGAAAATAAAACAATCTCTATAACTGCAAACAACACTAAAGAAAACGAACCAGCCCAAAAATCAAACTCATCAAAGATGACTGGAGACAAAATACAAGGTATCCCTAATAAAAAAATCAAAGCACCAAATAAGATTGAACCTTTTTTTTGAGACCATTCAAAATGGTCTTTCATAAAAGAAGTTAAAGGTAAACCCATAGAAAGTGAGGAGGTAATACCTGCAAAAAATAATGCTCCAAACCAAAAAACTCCAGCCAAAGTACCAAGAATCATACCCCACTGTGAAAACAAAAAGGGTAAAACTTTAAAGCTTAGGCCCATACCTCCTAATTGTACCCATTCATTGATTTTATCCAATCCTAAAAAGCCTGCACAAATCGGAATAATAATAGATGCACCTAAAACGATTTCCACAAATTCGTTTAACCAACCAGATGCCATTGCTCCTAACGCTATATCCTCCTCTTTTTTCATGTAAGAAGCGTAACACTGAATAGTACCCATTCCTAAGGCTAATGTAAAAAATATTTGACCAGCAGCAGCCAACCAAACTTTGGGTTTCCATATTCCTGAAAAATCGGGTGTCCATAAATAGTCAAATCCTACAATTCCAGAATGAACAGCACCAAAATCTCCTTTTTGAAAGGTTAAAGCAAAAATTGCCAAGCTAATAGAAAACAAAATTAACATAGGCATTAATAGTTTTGCAGCAGCTTCTATACCTTTTTCAATTCCTTTGCTTAAAATATAAACGTTTAACCCACAAGTAATTAGCCAAAAAATGATACCTTCATAATGATACCATGTTTTAAATACTTCAAAATAATTTTGAACTTCTTCTAAATTTTGACCAGTAAACTTTTGAGAAATAGAAAAATACAAATAACCGAGTGTCCAGGATTCTATGTAGGTATAATAAGCGGCAACAACTATATTGGTAAATAAACTAAAAACTCCAAGGTATTTAACCCATGGATGGTGATAGAAAAGTTGTAGAATAGAGGGTAGGTTATGCTTTTGATATTTTGCACCTAAGCGACCCATGCACCATTCCACCCATAAAAGCGGAATTCCCATCAAAAGAAAGCAAATAAAATAAGGAATAATAAAAGCTCCTCCTCCATTTTGGATAGCCTGAACAGGGAAACGTAAGAAATTCCCTAAGCCTACCGCATTACCAGCCATTGCAAGCACCAATCCAATTTTAGTTCCCCATTGTTCTTTTGAGTTCATTTTGAATAATTTTTATAGGTTATTTTTGGGGCGTGTCCCTTCATTCCATTCAGGGTCGGGCTGCTTCGGGCTTTGCTTTCGCTTCGGCAATCCTTTTCGCTTCGCTTAAAGGCAGTGCCACTTTCGTGCCCTTCGCATCCCTCGCGCTTACTTTTAAACCATGATTAAATAAATTTATATTAATTATCTTGAGGTTCTATATGGCTCCAATGAACATCTGCATAAATCATTTGCCTAATGGATTTTGTACCACTTTGTTGCATTAAAGATAAATAAGTATCAATACTAACTTCATAAGGGTTTATAGAAAGGAAAATTAATTCCCGTTCTAAAATCAGGCTTTTGAGCATTTAACGAAAAAATTAATGCTAAGAACAAATAAGGAACAATAAACTTTTTCATAAAGGTTTAGATTATATTTCAAAATTACAATTTTTTGTTTATGAATGATTTGAAAGTTGTTTTTCAAATTGAAAAAATAGTTATAAATTGCGGCAAAATTGTAACCACTCATGGCAAAAAAAACAAACAAAATTTTAACTTACAGTAAAGAAACTGCTTTAAAATGGTATCATCAAATGATGCTTATGAGAAGATTTGAAGAAAAAGCAGGTCAATTATATGGACAACAAAAAATAAGAGGTTTTTGCCATTTATATATAGGGCAAGAAGCCGTAGCAGCAGGTGTTGAATCTGCTATAACCCCTGAAGATTATGTAATTACTGCCTACAGAGACCATGGTCAAGCATTAGTAAGAGGAGTTTCAGCAAGAGCTTGTATGGCAGAATTATACGGAAAATCTACAGGCTGTACCAAAGGAAAAGGTGGTTCTATGCACTTTTTTTCTAAAGAACATAATTTCTTAGGAGGGCACGGCATTGTTGGTGGACAAATTCCATTGGGTGCAGGGGTTGCTTTTGCCATAAAGTATAGAGGTGAACAAAAAGTATGTATTTGTTATTTTGGAGATGGTGCTGCAAGGCAAGGAGCTCTTCATGAAGCATTTAATATGGCAATGATGTGGAAACTCCCTGTAGTTTTTATTTGTGAAAACAACTTGTATGCTATGGGTACCTCTGTTGAAAGAAGTTCAAACGTTACAGATATTTGGAAAATTGGTTTAGCCTATGATATGCCTGCAGAACCTGTAAATGGTATGAGTGTGATAGATGTGCATGAAGCAACCTCTAAGGCTGTTCAGAGAGCTAAAAATGGCGAAGGTCCTACTTTGTTGGAAATCAAAACTTATCGCTATAGAGGTCACTCAATGTCTGACCCCGCTAAATATCGTACTAAAGAAGAATTAGAACAATATAAAGAGTTAGACCCTATTGCTCATATCAAATCTTATCTTTTAGAAAATCAATTGGCAACTGCTGAAGAAATTGAAGCTATTGATGAAGAAATCAAAAATATTGTAGCGGATTGTGTGGAATTTTCTGAAAATAGTCCCTACCCAGATCCCTCTGAGCTTTATGCAGATGTTTATGCTGAACCTAATTATCCTTTTATTATGGAATAAAAAAATTTCAGGATTTAGCAATTCATTTGCTAAATCCTGAAAAATATTCAATTTGTTTAAGCAAAATAACAAAAACACCATAAAGCTCAATCATAAATTCAAAAATTCTCATAAATTATACAGTTTGAATTTTTGATTACTAATTCTACATTTTTTTATATTTACCGTTTTAAAAGCTAATGTTGCCTGAAATTATTACAATATTTTGTTGTTTTTGTTTTCCTTTTACGATTTATTTTTTTCGTGATACCTTACAAACATATTTAAAAATTGACTATATTTTGTTGGCTTATGGAGCAGGAATGCTTTTCAAGTTAATTACTCAAGATTTTTTTTCTCAGAATATTTTGCAAGGTTTTATTTATGTAAGCATTCCACTAGCTATGCCTTTATTGATTTTTAAAGCTGATTTTTTTTCATGGCTTAAAAATGCTCCTTTAACCGTTAAAAGTTTTATTATTGCTTGCTTTTCAACTTGCTTAATAGGTTTTTTGCTTGGAAAAACTTTTATTCAAGATGAAATAGGAAAAAAAATTATTGGAATGTTAATTGGTGTTTTTATAGGTGGTACTCCAAATTTGAATGCAATTGGGTTGAGCCTAAACGTTCCTTTTGAGGTAATTGCAATTGCTAATACAGTAGATTTAATGGCAAGTAGTATTTTTTTGTTATTTATGCTTTTTTTAGCAAAACCATTATTTAGCAAAATTTTACCTTACCCATTTCCTCATAATTCAATTCAAGCGAATCAATCTTTTCAAGTTTATCAAGAAAATATAATTCAAAAAATTTTACCTTTAATAATCTCTATTCTGATTTTGGGCTTATCAGCTGGGTTAAGTTTTCTTATATTTAACGATTTAAATATTCCGTTAGTGATGTTAATGATAACCTTATTGGGTGTTGTGGGTTCTTTTTATTCCAAAATTAGAAATTTCAAAACGAGTGAAGCGTATGGAAATTTTTTTATTACAGTCTTTTGTTTTTCAATGGGATTAGTTTTAGATGTCCGTCTAATATTTCAACATATAGATACTTTATTTTTTGTTACCTTTGGGCTTGTATTTATCAGTTTAGGATTACAAGTAATATTAAGCAGGATATTTAAAATCAACGCAGAAGTAATGATGATTTGTGCTGTTGCATGCGTGATGAGTCCAGCGTTTGTACCAATGTTTGTAAAACACTTTCATAATGATGAATTGCTTTTACCTGGCATAACAACAGGATTAGCGGGTTTTGCTGTTGGTAATTTATTAGGACTAGGAGTATATGCATTTTTATAATTGAAAAACTTTCAAAGATTCAATAATTTAGAATTGTTCTAAATTACATTTTTATTTTCAAGTTTAAATTACAAGAATTACCTTTGCATTTGGAATAAAAAACCCTATTAAATTGTTATTTTATATATTATGGTTCCATTAAAAGCCATTGTTTTAAAACATCAAAATGCGCCTGTAAATATTAGAGAATTATTACATTTTGATTCTGCTCAGATAGATAATTTATTGCTGAAAATACAGGAATTGCTTGGTCTTAGTGAATTTTTTGTTTTGAGTACTTGCAACAGAACTGAAATTTACTACATTTCTGAGAATCCTCTTGATAAAGAATTAATTTCCATTTTATGCCATCAAAAAGGAATTTTTGAAATTGGTAATTATGAAAATTATTTTGCTTTTTACCATGATGTTCATGAAGTTTTAATCCATTTGTTTTCCGTTTCTATTGGTTTAGAATCAGTTGTATTAGGAGATTTACAAATCATTCATCAAGTAAAACAGGCTTATATTCAAGCAAACCAATATAAATTAGTGGGTCCATTTTTCCATAGAATGTTTCATGCAATATTTCATGCAAACAAAAGAGTTCAAAATGAAACGGAATTAAAAAGTGGTTCTGCTTCGGTTGCTTATGCAGGTGCAGAAATCTGTCATGAATTAATTCAAAACTTAACTCATCCTAAAATATTAGTTATCGGGCTTGGAGAAATTGGTAAAAACTTATCAGAAAATTTGCTAGAAAATTTTTCCGTAAACCAAGTTTTTGTTTCTAATAGAACTATTGATAAAAGTTTACAATTTGCACAAAAATATCCTGTTCAGGTAATTCCATTTGAACAACTACAAAATGAAATTGAACAATTTGATATTATCATTAGTGCAATAAGCGTAAATGAGCCATTTATTATTCCAAATTGGTTTCAAAATACTTCAAAAACCTATAATTTTATTGATTTGGGTGTTCCTAGAACCATACATCCTGATTTAGAAAAACAAGGTAACATAATTTTTAATATTGACGATATTCAATATCGAGTAAATGAAGCATTAGAAGGACGTAAAAAATCTATTCCTCTTGTAAAGCAAATTATTGAAGAAGAAGTTCATTCTCTTATGGAATGGTCTAAAGAGCTAAGTATTTCTCCAGTCATTCAACAAATTAAAGAGTCCTTAGACCAAATTCGTAAAGAAGAATTAGCTAAATACATGAATAAAGTAGATGAGCAGTCTATGAAATTTATGGAAGAAATCACTCAAAGCATGGTACAAAAAATTATTAAGTATCCTGTTCTTCAATTGAAAGCAGCTTGTAAAAGAGGAGAAGAAGAAACTCTCATAGAAGCCTTAAAAGAACTCTTTACCATTGAAACCAAAACTAAGGTTTAGTACATTGTTCAAAATCTTTTAGGATTGTTTTTTATTTCTCAAAGCTTTTTTACTAATTTCATAGGATGTTTTTCTATGTTTAGTATAGGATTAGGATAATTTTTTCCTATTTCAAAATTTAGCCAAAGACTTTCTAATGAATGAATTTTCCTTTATTTTTGAAAAATTTTTTTAGTTTAATATCTCTTTGAAAAGTGTGATTTAATCCTATTTCTTGGTAACTCAGAATTTGATAAATTTCATATTGCTGACTTAAAAAGTCAAACACTTTTTCTGCTTCTTGATAAAATATTATAGTTTCGTGCCCGAATGGCTTTATAGATTCATTAATTTTTACAATGGAATAGTACTGAAACTGAAGATGTCTTAGTGAAGTATCAGGATGTTGAATAACGGAAGGTTCAAAAATAAAAATGATTAAAAAAGGTAGAGAAGAGGTTAATGCGTATTGAAGTGGTTCATGATCTTGAGTTCTTAAATCTCTTTTTAACCAAACAATATTGATTTTTTGCATGCTGAGAAAACAAATAAATTGTGAAAATTAGTTTCATGAATCAAAAATCTGAATTACTCAAAAATTTCTTTCAGTCCAAAGGTGGTCAAATTTGCAAGAAAAAGATATTGAAATACTGATAAACTAGCCATTTTGGTGTAAAAAAGTGTTAGATTTCCAATAAATTTCTTGATATTACATTCAAAAAATGAATTTTTTATGATAAGTAAATGGGTTTCGCTAATTTTGTGCTTTATTGTCTGAATCTTCAATGTTTTTTATTAGTTTTCTTGCAAAAAGAATTAGTTTTCAAGGAAACAAAAGTGTTTCTAAGTTAGTGCTTTATTTAGCGGTTATATCCATTGCTTTTGGTATTACGGTTATGGAAATTGCTATTGCTGTTGTCAATGGTTTTGAAGAAGAAATTCAAACTAAACTCATTGGATTTGCCTCTCATATTCAATTAGGAGCATACTTGCCAGAAGCTAATTCCGAAGCTAGACCTTTGCAAAATAATGCTGAATACGCAAAAAAACTGATTAGCTATCCTAATGTCAAAAAAGTGGCTCCTTTTATCCATTTACCTGCCTTATTAAAATCTAAAGAATCTATTGATGGTATTGTCATTAAAGGAGTTGACTCCACTTGGAATAAAGAATTTTTTCAAGAATATATCAAAGAAGGTAAACTGCCCGATTTAACTAAAAAAAATCCTTATCAAGTGTTAATTTCAAGAAAAATTGCAAATATTCTACAATTAAAAATTGGGGATAAATCCAAAGTTTATTTTCTTGGGGAGAATACAAGAGCACGAGTTGTTCAAATTGCTGGAATTTATGAAACCGGTTTAGCGGAATTTGACCAAAATATTATTATTGCTTCAATTGTTCTAAATCAACAAATGTTGAAATGGGATTCTACAGAAATTGAAGGTTACGATGTTTTTTTAAATACTCATAAGAATTTACCAGAAATCGCTCAAGATTGGGATAAAGATTTGCCTATGGAAGTACGTGCAAGACCCATTCAACAACTATTTCCAGAAATATTTGATTGGATTAAATTACAGCATCAAAATGTTGGGTTTATTCTCATTCTATTATTGAGTATTTCTATTATTAATATGTCCGCAGCATTAATTGTTAGAATAGTTGAAAGAACTTATATGATTGGTTTACTTAAAGCAATGGGTATGAAACCTCTAAAAATACGCTTAATATTTATTTATAACGCATTTTTTATTATCGTTTTGGGGGTATTTTTAGGAAACCTTTTAGGTTTAGGTTTATTAAAATTTCAAGAAACTTTTCAATTGATTACCTTTGACCCTGAATCTTATTTTGTTTACACAGTTCCTATTCAATGGGCTTGGTGGGATTTTTTTATTTTAAATTGCTTTGTAATTGGAATTTGTACTTTATCAATGTTCCTTCCAACATGGGTAATTCAGCAGATTAAGCCTGTTAAGGCACTAAAATTTTAATACAAATAAAAAAAGTAATAATTATAACAAACTTTTGATAAAATCTTTATAATTTTCTTGTTGTATGGATTCCGAAGGTGCAATAGATTTTACAACCTTTCCATTTTTGTCCACAATAATTTTTTGAAAATTCCATTTGATTGGGCAATCTAAACTGCCGTTATATTTTTTTTCTGTTAAAAATTGATATAAAGGATGGCAATCACTACCTTTTACAGATATTTTTTCAAACATTGGAAAAGTAACATTATACTTTGTAGAACAAAATTGAGCAATTTGAGCATTATCCCCTGGCTCTTGCCATAAAAAATTATTGGCTGGGAAGCCTAAAATCACTAAGTCTTTATCTTTAAATTCTTGATAGAATTTTTCTAATTCTTCGTATTGAGGAGTAAAAGCACATTTAGATGCCACATTAACAAAAACTAATACCTTACCTTTAAGTTCAGAAGTATGAAAAGGTTTACCATCAATGGTTTTGAGTTCAAATTCGTAAATATTTTTTTGTGTACATGGATTTTTATAAACAGTTTTGCAACCGAAAAAAGTTAAAATTGAAGAAATCATAATCCAAGCTATAAAATTCATGTTTTAATAACAAATAAAGGAATAGTAAAGTTCGTAAAATAATAACCCCCCTGCATTTATACGCGGGGGGATTTAGTTTATCTTGATTTTAAAAAAATCTTAATATAAAACTTCTAAAGCTAAAGATGTTTGAGAAGTTGCAGTTACTTTTGCAATCCATTTAACACCGCCAGCGTCAATACCTAAAAATTGACCATTGCTTAAATTATTGGCTCTTGTTCCTGCGGGATTATTAGCATCTGCAACAGTTTTAGTACCTGCATTAAACCAAGTAGTAAGTTGTGATTTATCTTGATTTTTAGCAGCTTGGAACTCAGAGTCTGTTATACTTAAAGTTCTAAACTCAGCAGAAGCAGTTGCCCAAGGAGCGTAAATAGCAGAAGTAGAGTAAGCAGATGTTGCTAATTGTGATCCAGAAATTAATGTAGTTCCTGTTGTAGAACTATGATAATATCTGAAATAAGCTGTGCTTGGAGAAGATTTTGCAGAGCTAGTATCAACAACTGCAGAACCATTAAAAAATACTAAAGTGCTAGTAAAATTTAAGTTTACTACGGTTGGTTTAATAATAGTAGCACCTTGTTTGATTGTGAACTTAATTTTTTTCGTTGCAGACTTACCATCTTTATCAGTGATTGTAAAAGTTAAAGTGGTAGGATTGGTTACGATGCTAGTGGTATAAGTGTAATTAAAAGTATTTTCTGAAGCAGAAGTTAGATTAGAATCAACAACAGTTGCGTTTAATCCTGTAACTTCTTTAGCAAGTTTGAAATTTCTTAACTTAGCACCTTCAGAACCTTTCTGTGCAATAATCTTGACTTTAACTGTAGAATTTGAATCTACTTCAGCGTCAGCAACATAATAATCCATACCATCACTTGCAAATGTGATAGTTGGATTTTTCAATGATTCATCTTCTTCTTTGTTACATCCAACAAAGATCGTTGCAATGATTGCAAATAATACTAAACTTAATTTGATAGATTTCATATATGTTTGAAATTTGGTTTGCAAAATTAATCAATATTTTTTATAAAGCAAATATTTTTGTTTTCTTTCATCAAATTACGTACCATTTTCAAATTTATTATGAAATTATTGATAAATTTGCGGTTATTTTCAATGAAGGTTCTTCAAAAAATTGCTGAAGTAAAGCAAACTATCAATCAATTAAAAGAAAACCATACTAAAATTGCTTTTGTGCCCACTATGGGTGCTTTGCACCAAGGGCATTTAGAATTACTAAAAATTGCCAAAAATTATTCCGATTTTGTAGTTTTAAGCATATATGTAAACCCAACTCAATTTGGAAAAAATGAAGATTTTGATAAATACCCTAGAAATTTACAACAAGATATTGACAAAATTCAACAACAAAATATTTCTATTGACTTAGTTTTTGCTCCTACTAACCATGATATCTATCCATTTCCAGAATCTCCTATTCTTTCTTTTCCATTTCTAAGCCAAAAGCTATGTGGTATTTCTAGACCTACTCATTTTGATGGTGTGGGTTTAGTAGTTTTAAAACTTCTAAACATCATTCAGCCAGATTTTTTAATCATGGGTCAAAAAGATTTTCAACAAACTGTTATTATTCAAAGACTTATTGATGAATTTTTTTTAGACACCAAATTAATAATAGTTCCAACGGTGCGAGAAAAAGATGGTTTAGCTTTAAGTTCTAGAAATGTTTATCTGAATTCTGAGGAAAGAGAACAAGCACTAATTCTTTTTAAAACTTTGACAGCTATCCAAAATCAGTTGAAAACAAATATGAATGTGCATGAAATCCAACAAATTTTAGAAGGTCATAGGAATTTTATTAATTTGTTAAACAATGTAAAATTAGACTATTTAGAAATTTTAGATGCAAAGAATTTACAACCCATTGCTCTCAGTATTGAAAAAGGAATGAAAATTGTTGTTGCTATTGCGGTTTTTGTCGGTAAAACTCGATTAATTGATAATTTTGTAATTGAATTTTAAATCATGGATAAACTAAAAAAACAATTTTTTAAATACTTAATTGCTGCTGGTTCTGGGATGTCAGTGGACTTGATAGCTTATACTTTGCTATATCATTACATTTTATTTCATTTACATTTACCATCTTTTATAGTTAGCTTTAGTTTAGGTTTGATTACCAATTTTATGGTTAGTAAATTTTTTGTATTCTCTAATTCTGAATTAAATACTAAAACTCAGTTCAAAAGATTTTTTATGATCAGTATTATGGTTTTTTTGGCTAACTTAGGATTTATGCAAATCTTATACGCTCAATTACCTAAAATCTCTGAATCTATCCCGAAAATTCCATTTTATGGAGGTTTTGTTAGATTGATAGCCGGAGGCACTATTGCTATAATTAGTTTTCTTTCTCACAAATTCTTATCATTTGAAGCATAAATTTTTAAACTTATGCCCTTTTCAGAACTATTTTTTATTTACATTTTCTTACCTATTTCCTTAATTTTTTATCATCTTTGGGATAACAACATATTCAAAAACAGTGTTTTATTTATATCCTCTATTATATTTTACGCTTGGGCTGAACCCATATATGTATTAATTCTTTTTGCTACTGCTACCATAGACTTCTTGCTTGCCCGAAAAATGCAAAGTAATCCTACAAAGTCAAGATTTTATTTATTGATTTCTTTATTGATCAATCTTGGGCTTTTGGTAACTTTTAAATATCTACCATTTCTCTTATCAATTTTAGGTTGGTCTTATTTGCTTCAAAATACTCATTGGTGGGTACCATTAGGCATTTCATTTTATACATTCAAAGTTTTGTCTTATCAATTAGATGTTTATTATGAAAAAATGGACGCAGAAACTTCATATCTCAATTTTTTAACTTATGCCTTTTTGTTTCAGAATATTATGGCTGGGCCTATTGTTCGCTATATTGATGTTCAAGAACAAATTCAAAATAGAAAATTTGATTTTTCAAAATTTTTAGAAGGTATTCAACGATTTGGTATAGGGTTATTCAAAAAAGTATGGATAGCCGATGTATTTGCTAATTTAGTTACACAGTTCATAATTCCACAAAATGAAAATGCAAGTATCCTAGGACTTTGGTCAGGTGCTACATTTTTTGCTTTTCAAATTTACTTTGATTTCTCGGGATATTCCGATATGGCTATTGGGATTGGAAAAATGTTTGGTTTAGATTTTAAAGAAAATTTTAATTATCCATTTATTTCAAAAAGTACTTCCGAATTTTGGAGGCGTTGGCATATCAGTTTATCATCATGGTTTAATGATTATGTGTTTTTACCATTCAATTTAAATTTAAGAAGTTACGGAAAATTGGGATTAGTCCTTGGAATTATTACAACGTTTTTTTTATCAGGACTTTGGCATGGAGCCGATTGGAATTATATCTTATGGGGAACCTTTTTTGGCATTACTATTTCTATAGAAACCTTATTCCTAAAAAAATATTTAGAAAAATGGGCTTTTATTGGTCATGTTTATTTAATTAAAGCCATTATTTTCAGTATGACTTTGTTCTATTTTACTGATTTAAGTCAGTGGTTTTTGTTTATGTTAAAGGTTACTGATTTTTACAACACGCCAATTTATAATGAATTTTTATTGTGGGCTTTACAAGAAAATTTATTTCTAATTCTTTTTGCAATTATTGCATCAACCCCAATCTTCCAATTATTTATTCAATACCTACAAAAGGTATCCCAAACCTTTGAAACTACATTTATGACCAGCCTTGCTATATTTCTAATTTTTTGGTCCACAACTGGTTTACTAAACCAAACATACAAAGCATTTCTATATTTTCAGTTTTAGAAAAAATATTAAAACGAAATTATACATCTGCACTTTGATATTCTACTATCACGCCTTTAGTTACTAAAATTCGCAACCAAAGGCGTGAAAAACCTTGATTTAATTTTCAAGAATCTTAAATTCTACTCTTCTATTTTTTTGACGTCCTTCTTCAGTTTCGTTATCAGAAATTGGTTTGGTTTTACCATATCCTTTTGCTACAAATCTATCTCTAGAAATACCATTTAAAACTAGATAATTCACTACTGCGTTAGCACGATTTTGGCTTAGAGTTAAATTAGCTTGTTCATTTCCTCTACTATCTGTATGACCGCTAATTTCAATTTTTAATTTAGGATTGTTTTTAAGTATTTCCAATAAACGATTTAGTTCCGCTTCAGACTCTTTCTTTAAATCAAATTTACCCGTCTCAAAGAAAATATTATTCAATGTAATCGTTTGCCCTTTTTCAATGGGAGTGAGATACAGCGTAACTTCTTTTTCTTGATATTCATTTAATTGAGTTAAGTCAATACTTTCAGAAGTTGGTAAAAATCCTTCAGCTTTTGCAGAAATACCATATTTAATTCCTTTAGAAAGAACCATTTTATAACTACCTGTAATTGAATTAGTTCTGGATGTTAGGCTTAAGGTTAATCCAGACAAATCTTCATAAACGACTTCAGCTTCAATTGGCTGATTATTTTTCTTATTTAAAACTTTACCATTAATAACCATTACTGGTTCTGGTTTCATTTCTTCAGCTATTTTTATCATGAATATATCACCCCCACCTTCTTTCAAAGAATAAACAAATGAATAATTTCCTTTTACAGGCATAACAAAAAAAGTTTCCCAGTCTGTAGAATTTACAGGAGGACCAATGTTTTCAGGTTCAGACCAATTTTTCCATGTATCATCTAGACGTCTAGTTACAAAAATATCCTGAGATTTTGCACCAAATCCTGAACTTGAGAAATACATAGTTTTGTCGTCACCAGCTAAGAATGGAGTAAACTCATTAGTATCGGTTGATAAATTTTTAATTTTTTCTGGATTAGACCATTTACCATTAGGTTGTAAAAAGCTCACTTGAATATCTCTATTAAAACTAAGCATCATAACTTTTCCATCACGGCTTAATTTTGGGTTATGGTTATCCCACTCTTTGATGGGTTGTTCAAATTCTAAATATTCGGGTTTAGACCATCCATTTTTGGTAAGTGTTGTTTTACAAATTCCTTTATCTGGATAAGCTCCATTCACTAATAAATTGTTGCCATCAGGGTAAATGTAAAAAATATAGTTATCTTTTTCGTTATTTAATTCTTTTACTGGTTCTGCTAAAGACCAAGTACCATCCAATTGTAAATGAGAAACATAAATATCATAATTACCATTTACCTGACGGGAAAAATATAAAGTTTTTGCATCTGGTGAAATATTAGGATAACAATCCGTTACTTTTGGGTCATTTATATTTGGACCCATGTTAATTCTTGTTTGTTGAGCTGATAAATACCCAAACAAAAACATAAGAAAAATAATTTTTTTCATATTATTTAATTTTTTAAGCATATACTTTAAACAAATTTTATACCATGAAGTAATATTTTGTGAAATTTTAGCATCTTTTATATAATCAAGCTAATGAATTTTATAAGAATCTAGCTTTTTCTTCTGGAGTAGGCATTCTACAAGTTTCTTTTTTTCCAAACCATTTATAGCGATTAGCAGCAAATTGAGTATATAAAAAATCTCTAATAAATTTGGGAACAATAAAAAATATCCCTAAAAAATTCCAAGGAATACCCATAATTTTAGCAGTTTGCAATACTGCAGAACTTTTTGTAAATGCTTTATTTTTATAAATTAGTACTACAGTAGAGAGTTCATTAGAATCTAATCCATACTTTTCTAATAATTCTTTTCCGAATGAGGATTGCAATGAAGCAAACATGATACTTTTTGATTTATCATTTTTTAGAACAAAATCAACACTTGCATTGCATACATTACAAACACCATCAAATAACAAAATAGGCTTATCCATATTTTTTAAATAAAAAATGAGCGATTTAGTTAAAAAAATCTACATCATAATTTTGTCTTCTTTTATTTCAACTTCTTTTTCAACACCAAAAACTCTTTTAAGAATTAAAGGAGTTGAAATCGTAGTAAATACACCCATAATTACCAAAATAGAGAATACTTCTGTATTAATTAGTCCATTTTTATAGGCAATATTAGCGATTACAAGTTCCATAATTCCTCTTGCATTTAGACCTACGCCAAGAATAATAGAAGTTTTACCATCTAATCCAGCTATTTTACCTCCAAAATAACCTCCAATAACTTTAGATGCAAAAGATACAGCAATTACAGCAGCTATTAATCCCCAATCATCAATAGATTGAAATTGAAATTCTAAACCAATACCTGCAAAAAATATAGGAGCTAAAAATCCCATTGCCATATTACTAGTTGTAGTTTCAATGGAATGGAGATACTCTTTACCAATTAACTTTTCGCTTAATAACATAGAAGCAAAAAAAGCTCCTACAATAAAATGTAAACCCAAAGTTTCAGTAAAAGTGGAGAATAATAAAATAAATGCAAAGAATATAGCAAACAAAGGTTCTTTTCCTTTTAAAATGGATAATATTTTGGTTATAGTTTCTTCAATATAATTTCCACGATTAAGTAAACGTCTAATAACCAGATAAACCCAACTTAAAAATACTATAAAAACGATAAGTTTTAAAATAGAAATTCCTGTTGCGTATAGAATGGAAGAGATTGACATATCCGTATCTTTTATGTTCAATAAAATTCCTAGAATAGTTAAGGCTATGACATCATCTAAAATAGCAACAGAAATAATTTTTTGTCCTACTTCTGAATTAATTTTACCTAAATCCATCAAAATACGAATGCTAACAGGTAAAGCTGTAATAGCAACACAAAGACCCACAAAAACAGTTGTCATAATAGGCAATTGAAATGCATATCCAACAGCCATTCCACTAAACATAGGCAAGAAAAAAGCCATCATAGAAATGATTATACTTCTTCCTTTCATGGATTTTAAAATATCTTCTATATTGACCTCAAGTCCAGCAATGATTACTAATAAAAAAATACCTAATTCTGAAATTACCTTTATGTCTTCTGAACGATGTATTAAGTTCATAAGGCTTGGACCTAAAATAATACCTGCTATAATTTCTCCAATCATAGCAGGTTGTTTCATTCTTTCAAAAAGTTCACCAAAGATTCTAGCAGAAACCAAAAGAATCAGTAAATTGGTAAAAAATGGCAGTTCAAAATGTTGTTCCATAATTTACATGACACATTTTTACAAACATATTAATTAATTTTTTAAGTACCCAATTTTTTTTATTTTTAACCTCCAAATATTGAATATTGGAAAAGCTAAGTTTTTCTAGAATCTTAAAATAAAATCTACCTCAAAACTGAGAAGGTGGGTAGCTCAATTTCATTTCTTCTAAGGTTTTCAATACTTTTTTGGCTATTAAATATTCTTTATAAAAGTTGTGATCGGAAGGAATAATTTCCCAAGGAACAACATCGCATTTTTCAAAAACCTCTTCATAACATTTTCTGTATTCATGCCAATATTTTGCTTCTTCCAAATCTTGCTGATTAAATTTCCACATTTTATTAGGCATCGTTTGACGTTCTAAAAAGCGTTTTTGTTGCTCTTTTTCAGAAATATGTAAATAAAATTTTAAAATAGCAGTTCCTCTTTCCTGTAGAAGTTCTTCAAAACTATTGATAAAATCAAAACGTTTTTTTATCGTTTTTTCATCTACCCATTTGTGAACACGCACAATTAAAACATCTTCATAATGAGAACGATTAAAAACATGAATCATACCTTTGGGTGGAGCATTTTTATGAATACGCCATAAAAAGTCATGGTCGAGTTCTTCTTCTGTAGGTTTTTTAAAAGAAATTACACGAATTCCCATAGGGTTTACTCCAGAGAATACATCTCTAATTGCTCCATCTTTCCCTGAAGCATCCATTCCTTGAACAATAACTAGCAAACTCCTAGAATGGCTTGCATACAAAATATCTTGAAGTTCTCCAATTTTTTTTACTATTTCAGCAGTTTTTTGCTTAATTTCTTCTTTATTAATTTCTTTTGGAGAACGTGTATCTATATCTTCTAACTTTATTTTTGGCATGATCTATGAATTTTTTTTCAAAAAATGGGCAGGTGGTTCAAAAATACTACCACAATTTTTACAAGTTCTCAAATCATCACTTTCATAAAATTGTTTAAGTATTGGTTGTAATTGAGTAGTGAGATTGGTAAGAAATAGTTCTGCATGATAAAGTAAATGATTACAATTTTCACAATACCATTCTAAAGCATCATTAGATTCTCTAGTTCTTTCAATGACCATGCCAATAGTATTTTCTTTTCTTTGTGGAGAATGAGGCACATTCGGAGGTAACAGAAAAATTTCTCCTTGTTTTATAGGAATATCTTTAATTTTTTTATTTTCATCAATAATTCTAAGAACCATATTGCCTTCTATTTGATAAAAAAATTCTTCGGTTGGGTTTACGTGAAAATCTTTTCTTGCATTAGGACCTCCCACTAAGGTTACCATAAAATCTGTATTTTCCCAAACCAACCTATTACCTACAGGAGGTTTTAATAAATGACGATTGTCTTCAATCCATTGAAACAAGTTTAGGGGTATCATATTCATATTTATTTTGTTATGTAAAACTTCAAGCCTAAATTGAATCGTAAGGCATTATAAGAAGAAACCAAAGATTCGGCTTCCCCTTTTTTTAAAGTAGTATAAGAATCAACGTACGTAGATTCATAAGCGTTACCTGTTTGTTCCCATTCGCTGTATTTATCTTCACCATATACTTTATAGGCTATTACTTTAGATTTTTTAGATTTTACATGAATGAGTAATGCTTGTGTTTCAAAAGTTAAAGCTAGATTTTCGGATAAGTTATACTCTATTCCTAAGGAAGCAAATGCGCCTACAGTAAATCTACCTGAGGTTTTTGTTTTTAAATAAATAGAATTGTCAATCGTTGGATTAAGAACATCTTTTGAAGAAAGCAGGGCTTCTGTAATTTGATAACCTCCGAATGGAATTACAGGACCGAGCCTTCCTATAATGTTCCATTTTTCTGCATTAGATTTCGCTATAAGCATAGGAGTAGCCAAAAACATTCTTGCAAAATCCGTTCTATATTCTGTAAATCCTTTTTTAAGGTCATTGGTTAATGTATTTTTCCCATGAACATAAGTAAACATAAGTTCTGCTCCTATGTTATCAGTGAACATATAACCACCACCTAAATTAAAATTAGCACCTGCCCCATAAGTACCATAATTCAAAGTTGTTTTATTGGAAGTATCCACTTCGTAGCCTAAAAGTACTTTCATGAAAGGTATTCCATAACCGTTATTGGTTTCAATAAAAAAATTTTGAGATTTTGATAATTGAAAGCACATCAATAGAGCAATTAGTTTAATATAACGCATGAGTTCCTGATATTTTTGCAATTTTAATTTGTTTTCTTTTAATTTCCAAACAAATTAAACTTTTTTTCAAAAATTGTTTATAAAAAACTGATTTTCAAACTATCAACTTAATTGCTCAAATTCATAATTATTTTTGATAAAATGTACTTAAAATTTCTCCAGTTGATTTTTTTAAATCTACAAAAGCGGCATAAGTTTCTAAAAGCGTGTTATAATAATTGATTTGTGCTTGTTCTAAAGCTGTTTGTGCTTGAACTAACTCTAAATTGGAGCCTACTCCTTTCTCATATTTTTGTTTAGAGACTCTAAAAACTTCTTGGGCTAAATCTAAATTTCTTTTTTGTATTTCCAAAGTAGTTTTAGCATTAATAAATTGAGTTTCTGCGTTTGTAATTTCAAAATCAACTGCTTGTTTAAAGAGTTTTAAATCTTGTTCATAAGTATATAAACGATTTTTTTCTGCTTGGATTCTATTATGAGCAACTAAACCATCAAATATAGGAACTTTAATTTGAAAACCCACGAGTCCAAAACCGAACCATTGTTTTTTGGTGTCCAAAAAATTAAATTCGTTTCTTTGAGCTTGAGTGCTTAATGTAGCATAACCATAAATGCCTGGTAATCTTGAAAATTGGTATCGTTGAATATTTTTTTTCTGAAGCTTCATTTGTTGTTCTAATAATTCAAATTCAATTCTTTTAGAACCATTCGTAGAAATACTTGCAGCAAGAACTTCTGAAATTTTTTGATCTAAATTATCAGTTTCTAATTCAAAGGATTGTTTTAAGTCCATACCCATTTGAAATTTGAGTAAATTAAAACTTAAATCCACCAATTTTTTTGCCTTTTCTAGTTCTGTTTTTAGGTTATTATAAGTAACCTGAACCCTATCTACATCTATAGATTCTGCCATGCCATTGTTTTTTAAGGAAGTTAAAATTTTGATAGTTGTATCTAATTGAGATAAATTGGAATTAAGAATATCTAATCTTTTTTGATTAATGATTACTGCATAATAAGCCTTAGCAATATTGCCTGCTAAATCTTCTTTCGTTTTTAGGATTTGTTTATCTAAAAGTTGATAATAAAGCTTAGATGCTTCAATTCCAACAAAATATTGACCATCAAAAATTAATTGGGATAATTGAATATTGGCTTGAGCATTATTTTTAGTACCAAATTTTACAGGTATAAAAACACCCTGAGGACCTCCAAAAGCTGCAGCAGGAATTAAAGAAGTAGGCAATTCTACAAAATGACGAACATCTAAATCTGCATTCAGTTGTGGTAAACCCATACCCACAGTTTCACGCATTTGATACTTCCCAATTTGTTTCTCTAATTCCGCTTTTGTAACATTAGGATGGTTTTTTAATCCATAATCTATACATTGTTGTAAGGACATTTTGTTTTGCCCATATAATAAATGACTCAAAAAGATAAGCCAAAGAACACTTTTTTTCATACTAAAATTTTCTGCAAAATTGCATAGAAAACTGTGGAAACTCAAAAAAAGTTTCAAGTTTCCAAAAAAAATTTTTCTATAAAAGGTTGGGCAGCTACAATTTCCATAAAAATAAACAATTTTTATACAAAGAAGAATTCAATAAGTTCCTCAATTCTGTTGATGAAGAATATAAATTTTTTGAGGTAATTTTAACAAAACTTCTTTCATATTTCACGCAATACCATTACAACTAATTTTTTTCTAGTCAAATTTTTGTTTAGGATGAATACTCACTTGAACAGCCGCACAACCCGAACCCTCATGAAGCCAAAATATCAAATGATAAAAACCAGATTTTTTACAAAGCCATTCAAAATGGTTCCTTAATTCGCTTGTACTGATTATATTGTTTTTGATTAAGGCTCCTTGAGTTTCTTGTAACCCAAATATAATATTTCCTATGCCTGGAGAAGTACACCCTGAAAAAGTATAAAAATAACCTTCTTGTAAAAATATTTTTTGTTTTTGTGGTTCATTGGAAACGATATTATCAACAAATAAAAATACTGTTTTGCTTTTACCTAGATTTACAAAACATTGATTGAATTCAATATCACATTGCGCAAACAAAGGGTTGTATAAAAAAATATAAAGTATAAAGCCGAGAATTAATTTTCTAGTATCCATTTTTTTCTGAGTTCTGAAAGATTTTTTTGGAGATTAATAACAGGTTCTTTTAATGGAAAAGTTTTTAATTGAAATTGGTTTTCGACACTATCCCAAACATTCACAGTTTGTGTAACCAAAAGTTGGCGGCTAATCCATTCAACATCAGCATTAATCCAGTCAAAGAAATCAATTTTTTTTAAAAATTGAGAATAAAATTCCACATATTTTTGATGTTCTTCTAGTTTTAAGAACAAAGTTACATCTTCTTTAAAAGATGCTGTATGAGAAACAATGAATAGAGTTTCTAACCAAGCACCAAAATAAACAAAATGTTTTAGGTCTCTATTTTTTTCTAAGGTTTTACAAATTAAATCTAAAGAACCTAATTGACAAGCCACCCAAATTTGGAGGGAGTCAGGATTTTCTGAATAAGAATTGTAAAATTCTGGTAATTCATAACCATTAAAAAGACTATTTTTTAGGCTATCAGAATAAATTCTATATTTAGACAACCCAATATTCTTTTGATAAACCGCTAAATAATTTATATCTGCAAGGCATGCACCCCATTTGATAGCATTTTTTGGAGTACTTAAACCTAGTTTATAAGTTTCATAATAAGGCAAAACCCAATCAAGAAAGGGATAGTCTAATGATTTTGCATGTATAAGTAAAGAGCTGGGTATGAATTGAAATTGGTTTTGCTCAATGGATTGATTTACTTGATAATCAATCCATACAAAATCTTTGGTGTCGTTCCAAAAAACTAAGTTCTTATTAGGTCCCGAACATCCAATAAACAAGAAAAGACTAATTATCCAAATGGTTCTCTTCTTGAGTTTTTTCATCATTTTTATTTTGTGGAATATAAATAGAAAGTAGAATTGAGAATGATAAAGTAGATAATATGATTAATAAAGATAGTTGTTCACTAATTTTGATGTGGAAAATATCTAAAAGCATTTTACTTCCAATAAAAGCTAGAACAATAGCTAAACCTTTTTTCAGTAAATAGAATTTATCAATGATGCTGCTTAAAACAAAAAACATGGAACGTAAACCCATTACAGCGAACATATTAGAAGTATAAATCACAAATTCATCATTAGAAACACCAAAAACAGCAGGAATTGAATCCACAGCAAAAATTAAATCCGTGGTCTCAATGAGGATTAAACACATGAATAAGGAGGTAAAAACTAATTTTCCTGATGCATCTCTAATCCAGAAATGGTCGCCGTGGTCTTCTGAAGAGAAATGCAAATATTTTTTAGCCAATCTTAAAACGAAGGTATCTTCAGGATTAAAGTCGTCTGCTTCATCATCAACATCTTTCACAAAAAGCATCTTAATACCTGTGAATAATAAAAATGCACCAAAAATGTATAAAATAAAATGAAATTGATGAATAATGTAAGCACCAACAAATATAAAAATAGCCCTGAATACAATAGCTCCTAAAATTCCCCAAAATAATATGTGGTGATAATAAGCTTCATTTACTTTAAAGTATCTTAAAATTAAAAGAATGACAAAAATGTTATCTACTGATAACGCATATTCTGTTACATAAGCTGTGAAATATTCATAAGATTGAGCAGAGCCTACGTAGTATCTTATAGCAAAACCAAATATAATTGAAATAAATACCCAAATGAAAGTTTCTATAAATGCAGATTGGGTTTTTACGACACCCGCTTTTTTATGAAAAAAACCTAAGTCCAAAATCAAATAGATGGTAATAATAGATCCAAAAACTGTAAACAATATCCTCTCTTCTGGTAACATTTAATATAAAAAAGCAAAATTAGTAAAAAATCAATAATGAAAATAAAATTTTTTAATATTTGTTGAAAAAAAAGTTTTTTTTTTGTATATTTGTAATATAATGATGGTATTTTTGGATAAATCGTATTTTTTTTTGGTTTTTCATAATTAACTGATTAAATTTGTAACCAAAATTCATAAAATTTATTAAAAACCAAGTAGAATGAATAATAAACGCTATAAAATTATAGGAATAACTGGTGGTATTGGGTCAGGAAAGTCTTTTGTCTGTGATAAACTAAAAAATTTAGGTTATCCAATTTATGAAGCAGATTCTGCTGCAAAAGAAGTGATGTTATTCCCTCAAATAGTTCAGAAAATTCAACAAGCCTTTGGCAATGATTGTTATATTCATGGGCAGTTAAACAGAACATATTTAAGCAAAGTATTTCAAAATCGTAAAGAATTACAAAAACTTAACGCTATTGTACATCCAGCAGTAGCTGAGCATTTTAATTTGTATTTGAAAGGCTTAAAATCTGAAAAACATTTTGTTTTTAAAGAAGCTGCAATTCTTTTTGAAAGTGGTACTTGGAAAACTTGTGACAAAACCGTTACCATTTTTGCACCATTGGGCATTAGAATACAAAGAATTTTAAAAAGAGACCCTCATTTAAGTATTCAACAAATTTATCAAAGAATCTCTCAACAATGGAATGATGAATGGAAAGTTAAAAATAGTCATTATACCATTTTTAACGATAATTTCTTAGATCTTGATCAGCAAATCCAAAAAATGCTCAATTTTATTGCCTAAAATTTTATTATGAATGCAAAGACCCAAAATCAGAATATTAAAATTCAAATTTATGTTTTAATAATAGGCATCGTTTTATTTGTTTTAAAATTTGTTGCTTACTTTTTTACACACTCTGTTCTTATTTTATCAGATGCTTTGGAAAGTATTGTCAATTTAGTTGCTGCGGTGATTGGTTTATATAGTTTATATTTATCCTCAATTCCCAAAGATGAAAATCATCCTTATGGACATGGAAAAATTGAATTTTTAACTTCTGGTATTGAAGGTGGAATGATTTTTTTTGCAGGTCTTACCATCATTTATGAATCTTTTCAACGTTTTTTTATTCCCCCTGAAATTCATAGCATGGACTTAGGATTGTTATTTATTTTTATTACAGGATTAATCAATGCGTTTACAGGAATGGTTGTTAAAAGCGTAGGAGAAAAAAATCGTAATTTACAACTCATTTCTTCTGGTCATCATTTGATTACTGATGCAGTTTCTACCTTTATGGTTTGTTTGGGTATATTAATCATTTATTTTACTCAAAAAACATGGTTAGATAGTTTGCTAGGTGGCTTAGTAGGAATTTACATTTTATTTCCATCCTATAAAATTATTCGTGATGCTATTGCTGGTATTATGGATGAATCTGATAAAATGCTAATTGAACAGTTCATTCAGTTAATGAAAAAAAATAAAAATGATAATTGGATTGACATTCATAACTTAAAAATCTTAAAAAATGGAAGCGTTATTCATGTAGATTTACATTTGACATTACCTTTTTATTGGTCTATCCAACAAGCAAATCAAGAAATTCAACGAATTGAAAAACTCATCCAAACAGAATTTGGAGAATTAGCAGAATGCTCTGTTCAAATTGATGGTTGTGTCTCTGATTTATGTACTTTTTGTTCCATTCAAAATTGTAGTGAAAGAAAACATCCATTTAGCGAAAATTGGAGATGGGATTACCCCAAAATTACCGAATTACATTAATAGAATTGAATCCTACAAATTATTTCAATTGAAAAGGTTTATAAAGTTTTTTTTTGTTACTTTGCCTTAATTTTTATGAATACGCAAACTGCTAAAATTTTATTTTTTATAATAACTATTTGCCAAATTATGGGGGAGGTTATTTGGCAAATCACACAAAACAAATGGGGAATTTATATTTTTAAACCCTTATTGATGCCTGCCTTATTGTTGTATTTTTATTTTGCAGTACCTATTAAAAAAACACCCATTACCAAAATTTTGATAGCATCTTTAATTTTTTCTTTTCTTGGAGATGTATTTTTGATGTTACCTTTTGATGGCTTTGTTTTGGGTTTAGGTTCGTTTTTAATTGCACATGTTTTATATGTTATAGCATTTTGGAAAGAAAATTCAGGATTTAAAGATACCAAAATAGTAACCATTCTAACTCGTTTTATGATTTTATTGTTCCCAGCAGCAATTTTGTTTGGAGAAATGCAGAAAAATTTAGGTGAACTCATGCTCCCTGTAGTAATATATATTTTAGTGATTGAATGCATGGGTTTAACTGCTTGGTTACGAAGAGAATACCAGTCCTTAAATGCCTACTTTTTAACCTTTCTCGGAGCTTTATTGTTTATTTTTTCAGATTCTACAATTGCTTTCAACAAATTTATTCAACCTTTTGATTTTGCTAATGTTGTGATAATGGTTACCTATATTGGGGGTCAATTTTTGATAATTGAGGGAATGTTGCATTCACAATACTATGTTACAGAAAATAAAAAAGATTAAGGTTATATGGGCGTGCCCCTTCGCTACGCTACGGGTCGGGCTGTTTTGGGTTTCACTTCGTTTCAGCAATCCTTTGCTTTTTCATTCTTCAAAGGCAAAGGCAGTGCCAAGCCCTAAACATCCCTCACGCATACTTAAAACCCTGTTTCTATTCATTTCCTCCATTATTCTTTTGGCTTGCTCTAAAAATACCCACAAACAAAATCAAAAAGAGGAAGATATTCTTTTCATTTATCCAGACTCCTCCCAAAACAACATTCGTTCATAACTACTTATGGAAATTACATCATTTTTCCATAATTATTTAGAAAATCCTAACTCCAAAAAATATCTACTAGCTGTTAGTGGAGGCGTAGATTCTATGGTTTTATTTCATTTATTACTCAAAACAGGCTTTTACTTTGAAGTTTGCCATGTCAATTTTCAGTTAAGAGGAACGGAATCCGATTCAGACCAACATTTTGTGGAACAAACTTGTCATGAACATCAAATCCTTTGCCATGTTATTAAAGCCGATACCATAAAATTTGCCAAAACTTATGGCTTATCAAAACAAGAAGCAGCACGAAACATTCGTTACAAAGCCTTTCAAGAAATTTGCACTCAAAGAAATTTAGATTTTATTCTTACTGCCCATCACCTCAACGACCAAACTGAAAACCTTATTTATACTTTCATAAAATCTTCTTACCACCAAGTTTTTGAACCCATACCCTTTTTCCATAAAAACATTTTACGACCTTTATTACCATTTACTAAACAACAAATTTTTCATTTTGCACACAAAAACCAAATTGCTTTTCGTGAAGACAGTTCTAACTTGAAAAATGATTATTCAAGAAATAAAATTCGTAATCAAATAATCCCAATTTTAAAAGAAATCAATCCTAACCTTGAAAATTTCCTTCAAAAAAAATGGAAAAATCAAGCAATTAAAGAAGAATTTCTTCAAAATTATTTTCAAAAAATTTACGAAAATCATTTTCAAATTATACACCCAAAGGTTCAGATTTTAACAGATACGAATTCATATTTTCAAGATAAGCCTAATGAATTATTGCTTTTTTTCCAATATTTGATAGACTCAATTTTTCATATAAAGCATCTTTCTGATGAACAACTTTATGATTTATGGAATCATTCACAAAAAGGCAAAGTGCTAATGGACAAAGAATGGTATATTTTTAAGGAAAAAGAAAGCTTAAGTTTTGTTCATCAAGAAATCGTCAATTATACAGAGGAACTTACCATTAAAGAACCGGGCAATTACAAATGGAATATTTTTGAAGTAAAATTAGATAGTAAAAAGGATTATCCTTTGAAAATTCGAAAATGGAAGCCCGGTGACCGTTTGGGAAATCAAAAATTAAGTGATTATTTCACGAAACAGCAATATCCTGCTTGGCTCAAAAAAATGGCATTTGTTGTAGAAAGTCAAAATGGAGATATTATTCAAGTTCAACAATTGAAATTTTAATGGTTTATGCTTTTAGTTTCTTTTCATATAATTCGTTGATTAACATCTTCAAAACTCTAAATCCAATCTCACAAATATCTTTATTCATAGCATTTTTAACGTCATCATGATAAACATGAATTTGATTACGAAAATCACGATAAGAATCAATTAAGTTAGTAATCGTTTTAGAAATAATAGAATTATTATGAAATATATCAATCATTTCCTTAAAATTCAAAGCTTTAACAGGCTTGAAAGTAGTATTATCCTTAGTATCTTTGCATAATTTGTTGAGCCGATAATAGTCGTCTTTGAGTTTATGTAGTTCATTTTTTAATAAGGCTTCTAAAAGACTCCCTATGACTACTACGGTAGATAAATAGCATTCATTTTTATAAATCACTTCCAATTCTTTTAATCTGGAATGTAGTATAGGTAAACGTTCATCTTTTTCAAACAAAAAATCAATCTTTTGATGAAATTCTTGAACGTGGGTAGATATAGAGTCTAAGGGAAAAACTTGATTTTGTGATGAATTACTATTGGAGGGATAGGTCTCAAAAAGAATGTTTTGACTCGTTTCGTCGTAAATGATTTGAATTTTTTCTTGGTTTAATATAGTGTTCAAATTTTCAATCATTTCACTTTGTTGTTTTGAGTTTACATAATGAATCGGATGAATTAAATATTTAATGATACGCTCTAACGGATATTCCTTTATAGGGGATTTTAAACTAATTAATTGACAACGTAGTTTAAGGGATTCATCATTATAATTAAGAAAATAGTTTTTTAAATCATTAAAAAGGGTTTGGGGATTAGTATCCGAAGAGTTACTAGAATATTCCCATAATTTTAGTCCCGTAAGAATATCAAAAAATAAAACATGGTAAACAGGTTCAGGAGTGTATTTTAGTTGATTTTTATAAGTTTTAAGATAAACAAAGTTCAAAACACCGATTTTTCTGGAGTTCATGATATCAAAATTACTATCCAGAATTAATTCATGGATTGATAATATTTTTGCTTGTACCCATTTTTCGTTGATAGGAAGATAAAAAGGATGATGGATAGAAATTTTACCTAAAAATTTATCTTCAAATAAGAACCAATATCCATTATCTCTATAATTTATGAAAAGAGTTTTAAGGGAATCCGCAATATTATTTTCATCAAATTTCAAATTTGGAGTTAAAAAAACTTCAGCATTTTGAAAAAAATGAGGAATAGTTTGTGTGTAACTCTTAAAAAATTGCGTACATACTTGTACGAAATTGGTGAGAGATTGTTCAGATTTTAGTTCTATCATTCTTTACAGATTTTAACGAAATGTAATTGGTTAATTTTGAGAATATAAATAGCTGATGGTAAATTGGGTAATTCTAATTGCCACTCTTTAGTATTAGGAGTTGAACTAAAAATTTCTTTTCCATTCAAATCAAAAAGTTGAAGTGTTTTTATTTGATCTTGAGAAACTATTTTTATTGAGCTTGAAAAGGGGTTAGGATAAACTTTTATAAAAGAATGGTTAGAATTTTCTATAGAAGTAATAATACATTGAATACTATCGGTTTTGCTTGCAATATTGCCGCAAGTATCTGTAACTGTTAATTGAAAAACAGTGCCATTGCTTAAGCCGGTAAGTGAACTTGAATTAGAGCCATTACTCCATTGATATTGAAAGGGTGGAGTTCCGTTAGTAATAATGGGTATAACAGAACCGTTATTAGCAGAACAAGGAGAAGGTAAATTGATTTGAAAATCTAATTGCATGTTTGAAGAAGGATTCAAATTCACTGAAGCAAAGTTGTTACAACCTAGAGAATCAAAAATAAATAGATTATAAGTTCCTTGAGGTACTCCTGAAAGGGTAGGGCCTACTTGGCTTACTGGAGACCACACTAAAGTATATGGCGGTGTACCACCACTAACATTAGCAGTTATAGAGCCATTTGATTGTCCTGTGCATGGAGGAATTGTTTGAAAATTTACAGAAAAAGAATCTGGTTGAGTTAAAATTATTGTGGAACTATCTTTACAACCCAAAAAGTCAGTTACTATAACTTTATAGGTACCAGCAGTTAAATTATTCAAATTAGCAGAATTTTGGCCATTAGACCATTGATAAGTAAAAGGAGCAGTACCACTAATAACATTCAGATTAATAGAACCATTATTTCCACCGAAACATGTTGGATTTTGTTTCGTATGTGTAAAAATAACAGGGTCGGGGGATTCCATTTTGAATACTTGGTAAGAAGAACAACCATTGGTATCAAAACCCATAACCCAATAATCACCAAATGTTAAGCCAAAAATGGAAGAAGTTGTTGCTCCTGTGCTCCATAAATATGTATATATACCAGAACCACCACTTAAACTAAAACTTGCAGAACCACTATTTGAATTCACACAAGAGGGATTAATCTTTGAAAAATTATGTTGCAAATTACAAGATTCTAATTTTGCACCAAAAATATCTCTATTACCAGAATTAAAAAGTGTAAAACTACCAATGTTAAAAAAGAAACTTGTATAAGAACCTGTAAATAACCAATTACCTTTTGAATCTATACAGTTAGAATAGGCAATCTCTGCTCCCGAGCCTCCAAATTTATCAACAGTAATGGGGTCCCCATTAGCGTTTAATCTTGCATAAAATACATCATTACTTCCAATTCTTGTTATGTTAGTATTTCCTACAGCAAAATTTACAGATGCGAAGGTACCCGTTAAGTAAATTTGGTTTACTAGATTAGTAGTAACAGAGTAACCAATATCCGAACTTGTTCCACCAAAACCTTTTCCCCATAACAAGTTTCCATTATTATTATACTTTGCTATGAAAACATCGTTATTTCCTAAATTGGAAATAGAATCGGCTCCATTAGTAAAGGTTATAGAAGGACCTTGAAAGGAGCCAGTTATAATTACGTTGTTTAAGTTATCGGTAGCAACGGAGTATCCAAAATCATTACCATTTCCACCTGCAGTTCGTGCCCATTGGAAATTTCCATTACTATCATATTTTGCTAAAAATACATCATTACCACCAATTCTGTTTAGAGTTGCTGTACCAATATCCATTGATGCACTTGCATAAGTTCCTGTTACATAAACACTATTATTTTTTGAAACCTGAATACCATAAGCAATATCACTTCCTGAACCACCAAACACTCTAGACCAAAGAAAATTTCCGCTTGAATTTAATTTAACAATAAACACATCATTACTTCCTGTAGTTGAGTATGTTGAAGAGCCTAAAACATAATTAGAGCTTGAAAAAGAACCTGTTACATAAACATTATTTTGACCATCTATATGAACGCTGTAAGCATAATCGTTATTGGTACCACCGGCAGTTCTTGCCCATTGAACATTACCATTCGAATCATACTTTACTATAAAAATATCATTGTTACCTGCATTAGATAAGGTAATATTATCAAAAGTAATAGAAGGGCTATTGAAATATCCTACTACGTAGATGTTATTCATGTAATCTACAGTTACTGAATAGGCAATATCATTAGAAGAACCTCCTATTCCTTTTGCCCATAGTACGTTCCCGTCACTATCGTGTTTAATTATAAAACCATCAATTCCTGAAGAAGCAGAATTTGATATTTCAAAAGTATCAACTAAAATATTTGAACCAAATTGTCCTACAAAAATACTGTTACCAGAATAATCCCCAACTACTCTAAATCCAATTTCGTCTCCTGCGCCTCCTGCCCCTCTCAACCACAAAGGGTTTCCATTGTTATCATATTGAGCAAAAAACGCATCAAGACTGCCGGAAAGAACCAAAGTTGTAGTATCAATAGTAAAAGTTACACTTGAAAAATGTCCAGCGATTGCAACTCTGCTATTACTAGAATTGATAGCAATACTGTTAGAAATATCATTTCCTGTACCACCTCCTAATCTTCCCCATGATGGGTTACCATTGGTATCCGTTTTAATTAACATTACATCATTACTTCCAATTCTGTTTAAGGAAACAGAACCTAAAACAAGAGTTGTTGAGGAAAAATAGCCTGTTATATATAAGTTTCCATTTGTTTCAGCTGCAATATTATTGGCAGATTCATTACCCGAACCTGTTATAGCTTGTGCCCAAAAAAAATTTCCATTAGGGTCTAATTTGGTGTAGAATCCTTCCAAACCAGCAAGACGCGTTAAGTTGATGTTATCAAAAGAGCAGGTAGCACTATTAAACGAACCACATACATAAATATTGTCATTACTATCATTAGTGATACAATTTCCAATATCATTAGAAGCTCCACCTGCAACTTTTGCCCATAATACAGTTCCAGTAGAACTAAGTTTTAAAATGAAAATATCTATTCCACCAATTCTATTTAACACATTTGAACCAAAGGTAATCATATTACTTTGGAATTGACCCGATACTAAAATATTGCCTGCATTATCTACTTTGTTAGAAAGCGATACATCAGTACCGCTTCCTCCAAATCTTTGTCCCCATTGAAAACTTCCATTACTACTTATGCTAACAATCATAATGTCTGTACCACCAAATGTAGTGTAATTGTTACTTCCTATGCTTAATGGAGAAGAAGCGGTTGAGAAATTAAGAATTACAGAATTATTAGAGGGATGAAAATCTATGGAATAGGATACTTCATTTCCTTGCCCTCCATAACTATTTAACCATTGTAAGTTTCCGTTCAAGTCATATTTTGCAAGAAAAATATCTGAAGTACCTAAAGGTCCAGTATTAGTGACTTGGAATCCGTTAATATCTAATATTGCACTATTAAAATGACCTAATACATAAACCGCATCGTTACTTACGGTTACGCTAGTAGCAAACTCATTATTAATTCCACCACCACTTGTTGCCCAAGTTATATTACCATTAAAATCTTTTTTTACTAAAAAATAATCATAACCATCAATAGGAGCTAGGTTATAAGTGTCAAACTGGATTCCTGAACCAAAATAACCAACAGTATAGGTATTACCAAAACTGTCATAAGCAATATCATTTGCTCTATCTTCACCACCTCCACCAACTCCTTTTGCCCATTTCCATTGATTTTGTGAATAAATCGTATGAAATTGAAAAATACAAGTAAAAAATACTAAAGTAAAAAGCCCAAAAAATTTCATGTTATTTTTTTACAAATATAAAATTTGTTTTAATATAAAAATTTTTTGGGCAATTTTTTAATTAGTAACCAAAGATTTGCTCCATGGTTAGTTCTGTAACTTTTCCATATTTTTCTAGGCTTTTTAAGTCTATTTTTTCTTTAGAGCCTAGGATAATATACGTGTTAGGTTTATCTTTAATGTACTTATTGGCAAACTCACCCACTTTTTTCAAATCTATAGAACCTAATTGCTCATAAATATTTTTTCTTATATCATAATTTAAACCCAATTTTTGGGCATTTTCGTACTGAAAAAGTATGTCAGATTTGATAATTCTTTCAGCTTCTATAGAAGTTTTTAAATTATTTAATGC
>CAZBPK010000166.1:0-16838 GCA_964493765.1 uncultured Bacteroidia bacterium
CGCTTGTAACCATTTATATTTTAGGGCATTACTTGGAGGAGTATCAGGATTATCCTATCATACGAGTAAAAAGACAAATTTTGGAACACGGCACAAACAAAGTTTTAGAAAGTGGCAAAAGCAGATTCATTGAATCTTTAACTCATGATTGTATTATCATACAGATACCATCATTGAAAAAGAAAAAAAATAAAACGGATGAGTTAGAAAGGTTAATGGATATATTTGATTTAGCCAAACGTCATCAAATAGAATACGATGAAAATGGTTTACCTGAGAAATATTTTCCGTTATTGAGGCGTTTAAGGAAAGCAATAGAGGAAGCTGAAGTAAAAGGGATTATGGATGTAGAAGATGAAATTATAGCGTCTTTTAAACAGAAAGAATTAGAAATAGAACAAGCTTTAGAAATAGCAGAAAAAGAAAAGAAAAGAGCTGAAGAAGAAAAGAAAAGAGCTGAAGAGGAGAAGAAAAGAGCTGAAGAGAAGGAAAAGTTATTGGAAGAAGAACGTTTAAAATTAATAGAAACTGCGAGGTTTTTGAAAACGCTAAATATTGATATTGAGGTTATTGCAAATAAAACTGGATTATCCGAACAAGAAATAGAAAAACTTTAATCATTATTTGAATATGAAATTTTGTACAATTAAGCTAACTTTATTATTATGGGCTTTACAAACTTATTCCCAAGTAGAAAACTTATCAGGTGTGGATTCTACCATTTTTATATCACACTCCATTTTTTTACCCAAATACTCTACTCCTTCTGGTCAGGAGCCTTGGAGCGTTGCAGCTGCAGATTTTGATGGAAACGGAACTATTGATTTAGCTTCTTGCTCGCAAGTTGATAACAAAATTAATATACATTTTAATGACGGAAAAGGCAACCTCAGCCCTGCAAAATCTTTTCCAACGGGAATTTCTCCAAGAACTATCTGGGCTGCAGATTTTAATAACGATGGGAAAATCGATTTAGCTACGGTGTCAATTAAAGATGGAAAAATGAATTGGCATATCAATCAAGGAAATGGTAACTTCAATAATATTAAATCCTTAAATTCTGGGATTTTCCCACATTGGGTTACAGGTGGTGATTTTAATCATGACAAAAATTATGATTTAGCAACTGTTTCTAATTCTGAAAATAAAGTTTATCTTTTTGCAGGTGATGGCAAAGGAAATTTTACCTCTTATAAATCTTTTTTTACTGGTGATAAACCCCGTAAAATCCTTATTCATGATATGGATAAGGATGGTAAAAATGACATTATTACCTCTTGTGATGATGGTTTTGTTTATATTCATTATAATAATGGTTCTGATTTTGTTAAGGGAACTACTTTAAAATGTGGTGGATACGCAGTTTGGGGGTTTGATGTAGCAGATATTAATAAAGATAATTTGCCTGATGTTGTAGCAGCCACTTACCTTGGTAATAATATCTATTGGTTTCTTAATAATGGAAATAAATCTTTTCAATCCTTTGAACCTATTTTATCTGGTGCAATGAATTTTGATATTGTTCTTGATGATTTTGATTTAGATGGAGATATTGATGCAATAACTGCCTCTTCAAGGGATATGAATGTAAATGTTCATTTGAATGATGGAAAAGGTCATTTAGGTACCAGAAATTCTTTTCGTTCAGGAAATTGGAATTCTCGTATTTTAGGTTATGATATGGATGGTGATGGTGATAAAGATATTATTACATCCTCTTTCAAAGACAATAGTTTAAACATACATCGTAATATTTCCATAGACCCTGAGAATAAAAAAGCAAAAGAATGTTCTGTAGAAGGAACTGTTTATGATTTCAAAACCAAAAATCCTTTACAAGCTGTGGTATCTCTTGTTGATGATAACGGAAAAACTGTCAATGGAATGAAAACAGATGTTAATGGAAAATACGCTTTAAAAGTTCCATGTGATAAAAAATACAAACTTGTTGCAAAAGCTCCTAATTATCCTGAATTCAATGAAAATTTTACCTTCCCAAAAGAAGATAGCCATTTAAAAAAAGATATATTTCTAGACCGTGATGTAGAAGGATTTGTTTACGGAAAAATTCGTGATGCCAAAACTCTAAAACCCTTAGAAGCCATTATTATCATTAAAGATATTTATGGAAAAATTGTATTCCAAGAAAAATTAAGCCAATACAAAAAAGTATTGCCATTTTCAAGAGGTTATAAAATTGAAGTTTCTGCAGAAGGTTATTACCCTCAAAGTACAGAATTTGCCATTTATGAAAAAGATGCTAAAACAGGGGTAGAAAAAAACTTTGATTTAATTCCCATTGAAAAAGCAAAAATTGCTAAGATTAAGGGTACAGTCTATGATAAAGACACAAAAGAAAAATTAGCAGATGCCAATGTAAAAGTTATTGATAGTAAAAATAACACACTGCAACAAATGAATACTTTAAGCGATGGTTCTTTTGAATTTGTTTTACCTTTCGGAACTTATATTTTAGAAGCCAACAAAAAAATGTACCTTTTCAATTCTGTCAATGCCTCTCTTACTGATAAATACTCAATGGAAAGTCCATTAATAATGGATATTCCACTTTCCAAAATGGAATTAGATAAAGTATTTGTGATTGATAACATTTATTATGATTATGATAAAGCTACCTTACGCAAAGAATCCATTACAGTTTTAGAAAAATTAGTAAACATCATGAATGAAAACCCAACCATTCATATTGAAATTGCTGGTCATACTGATTCTGATGGTTCTGATGATTATAATTTACGTTTATCGGATGCAAGAGCCAAATCTGTTGTGGACTATTTAATCAAAAGTGGTATTGATTCTAATCGTTTAACATGGAAAGGCTATGGAGAAAGTAAACCCGTTGCACCTAATGATACTCCAGCAAATAAACAAAAAAATCGTAGAACAGAAATGAAAATCACCAAAATATAAACCTTTATGAAAATTAATTTTCAATCATTGTCAAAAATTCAAAAAACTCTTATTAGTACCATAGTGGGTTTAGCATTAGTAATCGGGTACTTTATTCAAGGATTTTATGGAAATAATGTAAATAAAGATTTTGAATTATATATAAGAACAGGTGCTGAATACCCTGAAGTTTTAGATTCTTTACAAAAAAACCATGTTATTGACAATATTGGCAACTTTGATTTGGTATCTAAAATTTTGAAATACAAAAAACTAGTAAAATCTGGGCATTATAAAATTCGAAAAAATATGTCTTTGATGAACTTAGTAAAAAAATTAAGATCGGGTAATCAAGACCCTATTACTTTGCGTTTTGAGTCCAAAAGAACATTAGAAGATTTACTGAAAAATATTGCTTTCAATCTTGAAATCAATGAAATGCAATTAAAAGAAGCAGTTTTAAACCCTGAATTTTTAAATAAACATCAACTGACACCAGAAACTGTAATTTCTATTTTTATTCCTAATAGTTACCAAGTCTATTGGAATATCAAACCCGAAAAATTACTAGAATTTTTTATTGAAGAACATAAAAAGTTTTTTTCAAAACACCAAAAACAATTAGAAATTTTAGGAATGACGTCCATTCAAATTAGTACATTAGCCTCTATCATTGAAGCAGAAACGTACAGAGATGCTGAAAAAAAACGAATTTCAGGAGTTTATCATAACCGATTAAAACAAAATATGCGTTTACAAGCTGACCCTACCGTTATTTTTGCAATTGGAGATTTTACAAAAACCCGTGTTCTAAAGTCTGATTTACAAATTGATTCTCCCTATAACACCTATAAAATTAAAGGTTTACCGATTGGTCCTATTAATTCACCGGGAATCGCCTCTTTAGAAGCTGCTTTATACCCAGAAAATCATAATTTTATCTTTTTTTGTGCTAAACCAGATTTCTCAGGCTATCATGATTTTTCTTCTGATTATCAAGAACATTTAAAACAAGCAAGAGCTTATCAACAGGCTTTAGATAGGCTCAATTCAAAATAATTTTTTTAAAAATGAAACTTTTATACTGAATTATTAGTACAAATAAGTACATATAAATTAGCTTATGCAAAAAGAATTACAAGAATTAAAAAATGTAAAAGAAAAAACGATTGTACCTAATTCTGGTTATGGTATGTTATTTTTTTTTTTAATTGTTATGCCTGCAATCATTATTGGTTTGTTTATCCATAGCGAAAATATTTCCATAGTTTCAGGAATTGTACTATCTATTGTTTGGTTTATTGGGTTGTTTGGATTTATTGTAGTGAACCCTAATGAGTCCTTTGTTCTTACTTTATTTGGAAACTATATTGGTACTGTCAAAAATAATGGATTTTACTGGGTTAATCCCTTTTATTCCAAACATAAAATTTCATTAAGAGCAAAAAATTTAGATGGTAAAACCTTAAAAGTCAATGATAAAGAAGGAAATCCTATAGAAATTGGCTGTGTAGTGGTTTGGAAAGTGGAAGAAACCGCTCTGGCTGCTTTTGCAGTTGAAGATTATTCACACTATGTAAGTGTACAATCCGAAGCAGCAGTAAGGCACTTAGCCGTTACTCATTCCTATGACCATTACGATGAAGCAGATCATAGTCAAGAAGTTACATTAAAAGATGGAGGAGACGTCATCAATGATATTTTAGAAGAAGAACTTAGAGAGAGATTATCTTTAGCTGGAATTAATGTAATTGAAGCTAGAATATCCCATTTAGCTTATGCACCTGAAATTGCTGGAGCAATGCTTCAAAGACAACAAGCTATGGCTGTGGTAGCTGCAAGAACCAAAATCGTGGAAGGTGCTGTGGGTATGGTTGAGCTAGCATTAAAAAAATTATCTGACCGTGATATTGTATATTTTGATACTGAAACAAAAGCCAAAATGGTGAGTAATCTTTTAGTTGTTTTGTGTTCTGAAAGAAGTGCTACTCCTACCGTCAATACTGGCGTTTAAAAATATTAGCTAATTTTTTCATTGTACATTAATAAAAGAAAAATTTTAACTATATAAGTATAAAAAAAGGCTGATAACATTATATCAGCCCAAAATGAAGTTGCTATTAACTATTATATCATTGTAGTTTTACATGTAGTATTGCTACTTTCTCAGAACTATTGCCCACAGCATCATAACCGATGACCTTGAATTCATATTCTCCATCATTTTCTAAATCTTCTCTATACAATTTTATATTTACATTAGATAAATCAAAAGAGGTTCCATTCAAATTCATGTTTTGGTATTCATAGATAACCATATCTTCGCCATCATGAAATGTTTTACCATGTTGATGTTCAACAAGTTGTATTTTAAAGCCTTTTACCCTCATGTTGTCAGTAATAGAACCTTGCAAGCTTATAGACTTTTCATTTTCTGTAGAGTCAAAAACTATTTCATTATCTAAAGAAACCGAAGGATATGTCAAATTAACGGTGGGGGCAATAGTATCTTCGGGATTTAAGATTTTGATTTCAACATATTTTAAGGGGGCTTCATAGCCTGCCTCATCTGTACACATGGCAGTAAAGTGATAATTTCCTGCTTTAACATCTTTAGGGACTTGAATAGAAAATTTTGCCGTATGTTCTTTTCCTGATATATTCACAATGGTATCCCATTCCCAAGGAGTAACCATTTCGCTTTCGGTTTTTCCATGGCTATGCCCATCAAAATTAGGATGAATTTCCAACTTGTATTGAGATAAATTCATATTATCCGTGAATTTTAGCTCTATCTGTAAATTTTCATTTCCCTTCACCATTTGACCATTTGAAGGTTTTACCATGGTAATAGAAGGCTTTTGTTTGTCAAATTCTTCTTTTTCTTCTTTTTTACAGGAAATTAAAGCTAATAAAGCTATTAAAGGAATCCATAATGAAATTTTTTTCATAAACATATTTAAAAATTTATGAGCACAAAATTAATGCAACAATATTGCACTTGCAACAAAATTTCAAAAAAAATTAAAAAATCATTTAAAAATATTGATTATCAGATAATTATTGGATTAAAATTTTTTCTAGAATTTTTAAATTGAATTTCGACTCTTTATAAAAAAGAAAATGCTTTTCAGGAACTAAAAGTATCAGGACAGCACTGTTAGCTATGGATATGAACAAAATTTGTAATAAAATTCTTACTCATAAATGGTTGTAATAATTTTATTAGGGTGATAAAAATTTGTAGAAACAAAAAATGAAGTTTTTTGGAACCAAATTTGGAAATAGAATATTTTAGTTATAATTTAGCACCGATTTTACAGTCATATGCAAGAGTACTATAGTGTATTTATAATGATAGCAATAGGATTAGGTTTAGCGTTATTATTAAATAACTTACAAAATCTATTAATAAGAAAGCGTTCAACGGAAAGAAAAGTGATGCCTTACGAAAGTGGTATGGACCCAGTAGGTACAGCAAGAGACCGCTTTTCCATTAAATTTTATCTTATTGCAATGCTTTTTATCCTATTTGATATTGAAATTATTTTTATGTACCCATGGGCTGTTCAATATAAACAATTAGGATTGTTTGGCTTTATTGAAATGTTTACCTTTGTAATCATTTTATTTGTTGGATACATATATGTTGTAAAAAAAGGTGGTTTGGAATGGAATTAAATTCAAAATCATAATTAAAATTTAAATTGAAGTAGATATGTCATTAGATAAAGTTTTATCACAAGGAAGTTTTATTACAACAACCGTAGATACTATAACCAATTGGGCAAGAGCAAACGCATTGTGGCCAATGCCAATGGGTTTAGCATGTTGTGCAATTGAGATGATGTCTTTTGCAGGACCCAAATTTGATGTAGCAAGATTTGGTTCAGAAAGGTTCAGCTTTTCACCAAGGCAAGCAGACGTAATGATTGTTGCAGGTTGGACTACTTACAAAATGTCTCATGCTGTAAAAAGAATATGGGATCAAATGCCAGATCCAAAATGGTGTATTGCTATGGGTGCATGTGCATCAACAGGTGGTATGCATAGAGTTTATGGTGTTATGCAAGGAATTGATAATATTATCCCTGTAGATATTTATATACCTGGTTGTCCTCCAAGACCCGAAACCGTTTTACACGCTTTAATGACGCTACAAGAAAAAATCATTAAAGAACATTCCGTTTTAAAAGCATGATGAGTCCATTTAATATTCTTACTACTAACGGAATAACTATTTCCGTTAGAACTGCATTTGTGCCAGAGCAATCCTCAGTTGATCATTATAACTTTGTTTTTGCTTACGAAATCACAATTGAAAACCATAATAATTTTCCCGTTAAATTAATTTCTAGAAATTGGGAAATTACAGATGCTTTACTTAATAAAAGACATGTTACAGGTTTAGGTGTAGTTGGAGAACAACCTATTATTCAACCTGGTGATAAATATACTTACATAAGTGGATGCCACTTCAAAACCCCTTTTGGTAAAATGTTAGGTTTTTATAAAATGCTTAACTTAGACACCGCCGAAGATTTAACAATTGTTATACCAGAATTTGCAATGTATTGCCCCCATTTTATGAATTAATATGGATTTAAAACCCATATCAGAAGTTATTTATCAAGGAGAGCTTAGAACCATAGCAATTCATTTGCTTTCTAATAATGAAATCATAACAGATGCACCTTTAGATAATCAAGGAAAAGGAGAAGCATTCTCACCCACAGATTTGGTGGCTGCAGCATGGTTATCTTGTATGTTTACAATTATGGGCATTACTATGAACAATCATCATTTTCAAGCAGAAATTAAGGGTAAAGTTACTAAAGTAATGTATTCAGACCCACGAAGAATTGGTGAATTGCATGCAGAAATTGAAATAAATGGAGAAATTACTGAAAAACAAAAAATGATGTTAGAAAACTCTGCAAAAAATTGCCCTGTTGCCAAAAGCTTATCCCCAGACATTAAACAAATTCTTCATTTTCTTTATGTTTGATACAGCTCCTAAAATACCTCATGTCATACTTATATCAGTTCACCCCAATTTAGATAAAGCAAAAGAAGACCTTAATGAATTAAAACAACTAGTTGATACCTATCATGCAATAGTTTTAAAAGATTTTATACAAACTTTAAAAATTCCAGATACCAAAACTTATATTGGCAAGGGAAAATGTCAAGAAATTGCAAATTATATTTTAGAAAATTCTATTGATATTTGCATTTTTGATGATGACTTAACACCCTCTCAAACCAAAAATCTTGAAAAAGCTTTGCAATGCAAAATCATGGATAGAAGTTTATTAATCTTAGAGATTTTTTCTAATAATGCAAAAACATCGCAAGCTAAAGTACAGGTTGAACTCGCCAAACTACAATACATGCTTCCAAGATTAACTAGAATGTGGACACACTTAGAAAGACAGAGAGGGGGAATTGGTTCAAAATCGGGTGCAGGGGAAAAAGAAATTGAAACAGATAAAAGATTAATCAGAAATCGTATTGCATTACTAAAAAATGATCTTCAAGAAATTGAAAAAGTTGCCAATATTCAAAGAAAAAATAGAAAATCAGAATTTCGAGTAACATTAGTCGGTTATACTAACGCTGGCAAATCCTCTTTAATGAATTTAATTGCTAAGTCCAATGTATTATCTGAAAATAAATTATTTGCAACATTAGACACTACTGTTAGAAAAGTAAGTTGGAATCAAACGGAATTTTTATTAGCTGATACTGTTGGATTTATAAAAAAACTACCACACCACTTAATTGAATCTTTTAAAAGTACTTTAAGTGAGGTTAAAGATGCAGATTTACTGCTTCATGTTGTTGATATTAGTAGCCCTCACTGGGAAGAACATATCCAAACAGTTAATAAAACGTTAGAAAGTCTTGAAGCACATACAAAACCAACTTTTTTAGTTCTTAACAAATGTGATTTATTAAAACCTGAACAAATTGCTGATATTGAAGTTTTTATAAATTCAAATTCTGCAATAGAAAAAATGTTTATTTCCACAAGTGAAAATCTAAACGTAAACGAACTAAAAAATTTAATTGTTCATTTTATACAAGAGAATCATAAAAATAAAAAATGAGTGGTTTTGATTTTGCTAAAAATTTATGGACAGGTTTAAAATTGACGTTTCAACATTTAAGTAAACTAAACCAAAGAAGAAAAAATATATCAGTTGAAAATCCTAATTATTTTAAACAATCAGAGGGATTAGTTACGATAAAATACCCAAAAGAAAACATTCCAGTTCCTGATATTGGTAGATACCAGCTACATTTAGATGTAGAAGATTGTATCGGTTGCGATCAATGTGCTAGAATTTGTCCAGTAAATTGTATTGAAATTGAAACCATTAGGTCTATTGAAGATTTAGGAATGACTTCTGATGGAACAAAAAAGAAGCTTTATTTGCCAAAGTTTGATATTGATATGGCAAAGTGTTGTTTTTGTGGGCTTTGTACTGTTGTATGCCCTACTGAATGCTTAATAATGACAAAAGACTATGACTACCCTGCCTTAAATTTATCTGAGCTTAATTTCCATTGGGATGATTTAACTCCTGAACAAGCAGATGCAAAAAGAAAAGAATGGGAAGAATATGAGTTAGCAAAAAAACAAGCAAAACTTAACGCAGCAAAAGCCGAAGGTCAAAATAAGGAAACAAATGAAACCAACGTTCCCCAAAAACCCCTTATCAAGCTAAAAACTAAAACCGATAAAAAAGAAGATGAGATTACCTAAGCATTGGAAGAAATTGAATTGTATTTTATTCCAATAATTAAAACGTCATCGGTTTGTTCTTCCTTACCTTTCCACTCTAAAAAACTTTTTTGAATCAATTCAAATTGATTTTCAAGAGGTTGATTCCAAATTTCTAATATTAAATCTGATAATCTTTTGGTTGTATATTTTTTATTTTGTTCACCACCAAATTGATCAACAAAACCATCTGTAAAAATGTAAATTAAATCACCATTTTGCAAAGAAATTGAATTACCAGTATAAGAATGATCACCAAATTGACCACCACCTATTGGCACTTTATCAGCTTCGTAACGAATCAATTCACCATTTCGTACTAACCATAAAGGTCTATTAGCACCAGCATACTGTAATAAATCATTTTCTTGATCAATACTACAAAATGCAATGTCCATTCCATCTTTAGTTTCAGCATTTTGGTCTTGTTTTAAGGCTGTTTGAACTCTAAAGTTTAGGTGGTCTAAAACGGCTTCTGGTTCTAATATAGAATACTCATTCAAAATTTGATTTAATAAATTACTACCAATTACAGACATAAAAGCACCCGGTACACCATGACCAGTACAATCTACAGCAGCAATAAAAAATTTATGATATTTTTCTAAAAACCAATAAAAGTCACCAGAAACAATATCTTTAGGTTGATAAAATATGAATGCTTCGGGGAAGTAAAAATTCAAAAGTTCTTTTTCAGGCATAATAGCTTCTTGGATTCTTCTAGCATAACGGATAGAATCCAAAATATCCTTATTTTTTTCTTCAATAATTTTCTTGGTTTCTTCTAGCTGCTTATTGCGTTCCTCAATTCTATTATATAATACTGAGTTATCTATTGATATTGCAGCCTGAGAGGCTAACATCTGAATAACTTCTTTTTGATAAGAATTGAAAGCAGTTTTAGTATTTTTGTTTTCTAAGAGAATATACCCTAAATTTTTACCTTTTTTGGAAATTGGAGCAACAAAACTATGTTCTTGAGAATCTTCTTCAATTAATTTAACCAGTTTTTGGGCAGTTGATAGGTTAAAGTTTGAATAATTGTTTTTCAACTCATTAGTAATAAATTCAAGTTCTTTATGAGCTAGTGCATAAGCAGCTTCTAATTTAAGTTTATTATTGTGAGAAGTGAATAAATATCCAATTTCAGCACCAATAGTTAATACTACATTAGTCATCAATTTATTCACTAAAAGCTGATAGTCCATTTCACCGGAAATTTCTTGTGTAGCTTTATTTAAGTTTCTCAATAACCTATTGTATTCCTGCATTTGTAAATGCCTTTGATAAGACCTAGCTGCTTCTTCAATGGTAAGCATAAGGTCATTTTCTTCCCATGGCTTATTTACATAGCGATATAATCTAGCTTTGTTAATAGCATTTTTAACTGCCTCAATACCTGCTTGACCAGTCAATAAAATTTTAGGGGTATTGGGCAATAAAGAATGAGCTTTAATTAAAAACTCATCGCCAGTCATACCGGGCATCAACTGATCAGAAATCACTACAGCAATTTCACCTTTATCTGCAAGAACATCTTGAATAATTTCCAAAGCTTCCTCCCCACCCTCTGCAAGCTCACAAACAAATTCATTTCCGAGCCTATTTAAAATTTGTTCTTCAAGACTATCTAAAATGATTTTCTCATCATCAACACAAAGAATGATAGGTTTTTTCATTCTTAAACATTAAATTTCCATGCCTAATTTGTTAAAAGCCTCTTTTACTCTAGCAATTAAATCTTCTTCTTTCCAAGGCTTTTTAATGTAAGCGTATAAATTAGCGTTATTATAAGCATTTTGAATTGCTTCAGGATCAGCTTGACCTGTTAACATAACGGTTACAGTTTTAGGATATTTCTCATGAACATCAATTAAAAACTCATCTCCTTTAACTCTTGGCATAAGCCAATCGGATATAATCAAAACCATTTCGTAACCATCAGCTACAAGGTCGTCAATAACTTCCCAAGCTTCGTCTACACTTTCAGCAATCTCATATTGAAAGGTATTCCCAAAAGCAACGTGAAGCTGTTCTTGCAAACTGTCCAAAACAATTTTTTCATCATCAACGCATAGTATCGCTTTTTTATTTTTTGCCATCACTTATATTTTTACTTTGCAAATGTATAAAAGAAAATAAAAATTACCAAATAAATTTTATGCGGGTAACAAAACCAAGAAAGTCGTTCTTCCGGGTTCTGAATCCACCCATATTTTACCTTTGTGTTTTTCAATGATTTTCTTACATATATCTAAGCCTAAACCAGAACCTTCCCCTTGTTTTTTGGTTGTAAAAAATGCTTGGAAAATTTTGTCTTGTATTTCTTTAGGAATACCAGGACCAGAATCTGTAATTTTGACAAGAATACCTTTTGGGTCTTTTAAAATGTCAATTTGTAATCTACCTTTATTGTCCATAGCTTGCAAAGCATTGTGAATGATGTTCGTCCAAACTTGGCTCAGTTCGTCTGGCCAACCCTGAATGATAGGCAGATTTTCATCAAAATTGGTAACAAGTTCAACACCATATTTTAATTGATTACCATAAATTGTAAGAATGGTTCTCATGTTTTCAGCAACATCAACCTCAGTAGATTGCTCATCATGAGTCTTATAGGAATAGGATTTTAAGGCAAAAACTATTTTTTGAGTTTTGGCAACAGCTGTTTCAATGGTATCAACATTTTTCTTGATTTTTCCTAAAGTTGCAGCCATATTAACAATCTCTGCACCATCAGGATGTTTGAAAATAGGAGCATATTTATCAATATTTTCTATTAATCCTACTTTTACTAACTCTGCGGCTAAACCTGTATCGGCTCCTAGTTCTTCAAGCTTTTGAGAAACATCTTTTTTAAATTGCCTTTCTTCACGAGAGGTAAGTGTAGTATTAAAATTTAAAATTTGCTCTGTCATTTGGTTAAATAAAGCAAGTTCTTCATTGCTTAGTTTTTTTAATACTTGCGGTAATTTACTCACGGTTATGGGCAATGCTTTGTTGATATTAGTAGCCGAAGCGTTCACTGCACCGATGGGGGTATTAATTTCATGAGCAATTCCAGCCACTAACTGACCTAGAAAAGCCATTTTTTCCGATTGAACCAGTTGATCCTGAGTAGATTTTAAACTGTTATAAGCTTGTTCAATTTCTTGCTTTTGTTTTTCTACTTGGGCGGTTCTTTCTTTTACTATATTATCCAAGCGTTTATTTTCAGCTTCTAAACGTTTGCTGTTATAACGAATAATCCAGTAAATTCCAAAAGCTAATAAACACAACGCCAGAAGGATAGTCCAAGGACTTCTGTACCAAGGAGGTAATACTTTAAATTCAAAAACAATGGGTTCTGAAAGATGTCCATAAGCGTTCTTTGCGATAATTTTTAAGGTATAGTTTCCTTCGCTAATTCCATTGAACTGAATAACAGAAGCCGATTGCCAATCTGACCATTCGTTATTGTCAGCACCTTCTAAAATATACTTATAACGATTTCCATTTTCGTTCAGGAAACTATTGGTTCCCAAGTCAATGCGTATTTGATTAAGCGAATAAACAATACTAGGTTTAAAATTCTCTTGTTGAGATGTTTGAAATAAGCCTTCTTTATTGAGATAATTCCCACCAAAGTAAACAGAATCTCTACCAAGAATCACTTGCCGAATAAAACACTGAAAAATTTGATTTTTAGGAGCTTGTCTTTTAGCCATTAACAGCATATCACCATAGCCTACACAAACCCAGTCTTCATTAGCAAAGCCCACATCAGGCTTTTGTCTTAAGATATTATAAAAGCCCGTAGAATCTAGTTGATTATTTTTTACTTCAATATAACCCGCTTCATTTTCAATCCAGATTTGGTCATTTTTAATTTCAAAATCTGTATCTTTTAATAATTGAGAAAGTTCAGAGTGAACTAGGAATTTTCCATTCTGGAATTGATAAATTCCTTTTTGAGTTTTAAAATAAATTTTGGACTGATATTTAAAAACAGAAATACTCCCTTCGGGTAAACCTGCTGAGGTATCATAACGGGAAATCTTCACGGCATCACTAATTTCTAAAAGAAAAACCCCTTGCACAGCAGTACCTGCCCATAATTTGCCTTCGGTTTCTTCTTCTATAGAATTCAATTCCATCTTTACTTCGTTGAATTTTTTATCAATTTTCCAACCCGCTTCATTTTTGATACGATATAAACCGGGCAAAGCCAAAACATAAGCATAATTACTTTTTAAAGAAGGAGTGATATGAACCGTATAATCATTGGGGATTACAGGCTTTGCTGTGCCATCAGTAATATCAAAAACCCCTTGGTTTGTGGCAACTAAAACATTATTATTAAAAATTTGTAAATTCCAAGATTCAGTAGTGATAGAGGGAATACGCTCAACTTTATTATTTCTAATGATATAAGCGCCTTGGGAAGTAGATACATAGGTCGTACCTTTTAAATAGCAAATATCAGAAATACGTCCTTGTAAGCCATGAATAGCTGAAAAGACCTTTAAAGGCATATCCACTCCTAGTTTGGTTAATCCTTTTCCATGCCCTAACCAAAGATTGTTTTCTTTGTCTCCAAAAATAGCATACATATCATTGTCTGGTAGTCCATTTTCTTTATTCAAATAATAAACAGAATTTTCAGTCTTATTGATGAAAACAGAACCGCCTTTCATAGTGGCTACAGCCAAGTTATCGCCAATTGATGTAATATCATAAATTTTATTTGCTTTTAAGTATGCGTCTGCATTGGTATTATACTTGGTAAAACTACCATTATAAGAATATATATTGCCTTCATAAGTAGCAATAAAATAATTTCCAGAAGATGTTTTAGTAATACCAGAAATTTCTTGATCTTGAAAAATTTTACCTCCAGAAACTGGTTTTAACTCTCTATCTACTTCATGCAGACCTTTTCCATTGATATTAATCCAAATTTTATTATCCACCATGCCAGAGCCTAAAACTCTATCTTCTAAAACAAATTTCTGAAAATTCTTTAATTGACCATTATCAGTAGAACGAAATACGACATTGTCCGAGATGTACACCGTTGCATCCGCATTTTGATAAATCTTTTCTACATCTTTTAATAGCAATTGGTCTTGCTTATTTAAGAAAGACCTCCAAGACTTATAAAAATAAGAGCCATTTTTCTGATAATCTAATACCCCAAAATCGGATTTACAGCCTACTAAAACTTGGTTAGATTTTGTAATGAATAAAGAACGGACAGGGGTTGGAGTAGGAACTAATTTCCAATTACCATCAAAAACTAATACTCCTTTATTATTTGCCATATACAATAATCCCCTTACATCTTGTTGAATATTCCAAATGATGGGAGCTGCATTAAAATCTTTAGTAGAATAATTTTTAGTATAAAAATTATTTTGGGCATTTAAATTATTGATAAAAAGTATTACAACCCCAAGAAAAAGCTTAAAATAGTAATTCATATATTAGTACATTTACAACGCAATTTATAAAACAATACATTTAGAGCAACAATAAGTAAAAAAAAAAATTTTAACATTTTAATAACATCAAAAATATATGAATTATTGACAGTATTCTTGAATATAATTCAAAAAATCTTCATTTCTTTTTAAACTAAAATAAATACTATCACGACTTACAACAGATTGACCATATATAGAATTAATATTAATTAAAAATAAATTTTTAAGCTCCCAGAAGCGTAATAGATTTTGAAATTGCAATTTGGCATTATCACCTTGTAAATTAGCATGTGTAATGAAGATTTTCTTACTTTTGTAGAGCTTGGAGAGTACAGGATGTAAGCGTCTTGCTAATTTTTTATGTTTATCAGAAGGCTCATGTTCGTAAAAAATCCCAACTGTATTAGAAAATTGGTGTAAAATACAATCTTGAGTTTTATTCAACAAGGAAGAATAAAAAATAGGAAAGTCATAATTTTTTTGTATATCAGGAATAAAGCTTTGATAAATAGAAGTCTGATGCTCAATATTGTCAAAATCAACAGCATAAACAAAGCTTTGAATAATTTTGTAAGGCTTTACACTCCATAAAGTCTTCTGAATCAACTTTTGATAATGAACATTCCAATCTGTTAGTAAACTATCAGGAACCTTAATATCCTCTTGATTCCATTTAGTAAGGATAATGTGTACTTTTAAATTTTGGTTTTGTAAATAATCTAAAACATATTTAATGGATAGAGCATTTTGAATAAAAGGCAAATTCGAGCTATCATTTTTGATAATGTATTCTACTCCAATGTTCTTTATACCCAAACGAGTAATATTTTGAATATCTTCCTGAAAGAGCAAGGTATCAAAATCATTATCTAAACGAAAAGAAAAAGCAATAGGAACGTTGGATTGTTCAAGTTTGGGATTACAAGCAATTCCAAAAATTAAACTGATTAGGATACCTTTTAATAAAGACCAATTCATGAGTAATCTTTTTATAATCGGTGTGATAAATTCCCAATTTATTAAAATTATCAATTCTCACAGAACCATAAGCATGTAAAATGGAATTTGAATCTAGAATAAAACCAACATGTGTTATAGAATTTTGATTCTTACCAAAAAAAGCCAAATCATTAAATTGATGTTCACCAAAAGAAATCAAATCACCAAAATCTGCTTGTTGATAAGCATCACGTGGTAAAATTAGGTTATTTGCAAGCATTAATAATTGAGTCAATCCAGAGCAATCAATTCCCCAATTAGATCTACCACCCCATAAATAAGGGGTACCCACCAAACTATTTATTAAAATCTCTAATTCAAAACTTATAAATGTTTCTAAAACTTTTGATCCAATGGGATAATAAAAATTCAAATTAAAATCTCTAAAATAATCATTTTGAAAAAAATACAATTGATGAGAGGAAACATATCCAAAATAACCATCTTCAGAATAACCAAAATCAAAATTATCAAAAGAAAAAAAAGAAGTAAATTTTTCACCCTTCAAAAGCTGTGAAATCATCTCAGAAGAATGAGAAGGTAATTTTCTCATAGGAGCATAAGAAGTAGTAACTTGTTTAACCTTAGATGACCCTAAATAAGAATTACAAAAATCTTTAAGAAAGTTAAAAATAGAGACCCAACTTCCTCTTAAAATTATATTCAATAAATTA
>CAZBPK010000167.1:0-5690 GCA_964493765.1 uncultured Bacteroidia bacterium
TAATAAAAAATTAAAAGTACAAAGTTACACAATTTTTATACACAAAAAATTTGAATAGTTTTGTTTCATCATTAGTAAGTTTTTGACAAAAAAAAGGCACAGAAGTTGGTAATATGAGTGGGGGATGAGAAGGGCACGAAGTGGCACTGCCTTATGACATTCTTGAAAAAAATGGAAAAAGGATTGCATAAGGGAACGAGAAGCCCGAAGCAAGCCCGACCAGTAGCGAAGCAAGGGACACGCCCTTATAATTATTGATATTTTGAAGAATTTTTTTAGATAATTGAAAAAAATACATACTTTTGTGTGAATAATTTACGTTAAAAAAACGTTTTATCAACGCATGTTAAAATTAAGTTTACTGGTAATCATAAGTCTTTGCTTTGTAGGAGTTTATGGGCAAACTTCTGCACCAAAATATTCCAATGAATTTTTAAAATTAGGAGTTGGAGCTGATGCTGCTGGCATGGGAAATACACGAATAGGAATCGCAAATGATGTTACAGCGGGTTATTGGAATCCAGCGGGAATTGCTTTTTTAGAAGAACCTCAAGTGGCATTAATGCACAATGAATATTTTGCAGGTATTGCTAAATATGATTATGGAGCTTTTGCGATGCCTCTACAAGAAAATCGTTATTTTGGTGCTTCATTTTTGCGTTTTGGGATTGATGATATTCCCAATACCTTAAATTTTAAAGATGGTAACGCATTCAATTATGATAAAATTACCTCTTTTTCAGTTGCTGATATGGCTTTATTATTAACCTACGCTCAAAAATTTCAAGATAATTTATCTTTTGGTGCAAACTTAAAAATTATTAATAGACAAATTGGCGATTTTGCTACTGCTTGGGGCTTTGGTTTAGATTTAGGAGCTAGATATTCCAATGAAAAATTTCATGCGGGTGTGGTTTTAAGAGATGTAACTACAACTTTTAATGCATGGACATTTAATACTGAGCTCTTTGAAGAAGCTTTTGCTCAAACGGGCAATGAAATTCCTCAAAACTCTATTGAATTAACGCTTCCTTCTATGAATTTTGGTGCTGGCTATACTTTGGGTGATAAAGAAAAATTTGCTGCTACAGTTGCTTTGGATTTCCAAACTAATTTTGATGGAAAAAGAAATGTTTTAGCAAATATAAGTAGAGTAAGTTTTGACCCTCATTTAGGGGTTGAAGGGGTTTTTAAAAATATTGTATTTTTAAGAGGTGGTGTAATGAATTTTCAAAGATTATCCAATTTAGATAATAAAAAAGTAGTTTCTGTTTATCCTACCGCTGGAATTGGATTTAATATTGTTAATGTAGCACAAGTAGATTATGCACTTTCTAATATTGGTAATTTAAAACAGAATTTATATTCGCACATTTTCTCAATACGTATTAATCTCGGCAAAATCTTGCAAAAAAATAATTATTAATTTTTAAATTTTTATCAATAACTCCCTAAGAATACTTATTTTTCAAAAATAATTGGTAATTAGGTTAAAACTTTTTATTTTTGTATCCTAAATAAAAAATCAAATTCAGCATATATGGTACAAATTTTAAATAATAGTATTATGATTTTTGCTTTGGGGTTTGCTCCATTGTTTTTTCTTTCTTCTTTAATTCACAAAAAAAAATATAAAAACGTTATTTTATCATGGAAAAAGCCAATAATGGTAGTTCCTACAATTCTATGTTTTTCACTCAATCTTACATTTTTTATTTTAGCAGCATTTTTCTTTGCTACCTACTTTGGAAGAATTGAGGGTATAAAAATTTTTGATTATCCTTCTGATAGAGTTTATTTACTTGGTATTGATTGTGTTATGGGTATTGTTGGTACTACCCTAACCTATTTTGCTTTACAAAACTATTTTACTCAAGTTATTACCATTAATGGAATTATTATAAGAGAATGGAGCTGGGAAAGTTTAAGATTTGTTGAAAATAAATTGCAATGGGACCAAATCAATGATTATTTTGTAAAGTTTGATTATCCAATTAGTGTTTTCACTTTTATTTCTACTCGTAATAATTACCTTGAAAAAATTTCACTTTCTGTACCATTTTATGCACTTCCACGCTTTGAACAGCAATTAGAATCCCAAATGGATTTTATTCAATTACAAAGAGAACAGCTCAAGGAAATTTCCAAAAAATTTAGGTCTTTTAATTAATCGGTATAATCTTGCCTCCTTTGGTAATTTTCTGAATAAAAATCTCTGGATTACCTTTATAATACAAGTTTCCTGTGCCTCTTAATTCACCATCTAACCAACTGTTCGTATAAACATAGGCATCTCCAATGGAAAAACTAGAAATATAAGCATACTCTTTAACAAAAAGGTCTTTGGCATAAAGAAAATTACTTCCATTAAAATGAAAATATAGATGATTGGTGGTACCTTCTAAATAAATATCACCTGAAGCATACGAAGCACCATAAACAATTTTGGAACGGGTTAATAAATGAATATCACCATTACCTTCATTGGAAAATGCAATGGAATCGGTTTCTAATGTATCTCTTAAAAAAATATCTCCGTATCCAACGTGATGAATTGACAACAAGAAAGGCATATAAATTTTCATCTTAATTTTTTTTGAAGGGTCTCTCATAAAGTTACAACGATTTAGATTTTTGATAATCAAACAACTATCTTTTACCTCAGTAATAATTTTAGATATTAAGTTTTTCCCCGCTTCAATTTCCACTTGAAATTGATTTTTTAAGAAAATTTCAATTTCTATTCTATCATGAACTTCTAATTTTTTAAAAGGTTTTAATTCTCGGGTTTCGGATATAATTTTTCCATTTGATTTAGTACAATCCCATTGTTTATCGGGTTGGCAATTAACAAAAGTGAAAAAAATACTCAGAAAATAAATCCAATGAATTTTCATGATTGAGATAACTGTTCGTCTTCAATTAAAATGAAAGTTTTAAGAACTTCAACCATTTGATCAATAGCTATAGGGTTCAGTTGGTCAACGGTATCTAAACGAGTATGGTAAGTAGGGTCAAGTTTATGAGTAGTTTGTGCAGTGATAGAAATAGCAGGAATACCTTTTTTATGAAATCTATGAGCGTCAGTACCGCCCATTAATAAATCGACCTTTTTAAACGGAACCTTATTTTTTTTAAAACTATCTTCCATAGCAGTAATAACTCTTTTTGGGTAAGCCACCCAAGGATTAACTTCCCTTCTAAAAATGGTAAAATGGTCAGGGTCTTTAATGCCATCTAAATTGATAAGAATAGCATTTTCTTCAATAAGTTCATTTTGAAATTGTTTAGCAAAATATTTAGAGCCATTGGTTCCAGTTTCTTCAGCACCAAAGCTTAAAATTTTTAAACGAATATGATTTAAAGTGCTATGCCCTTTTATTTCAGGATGTAAAAAAGATTTTAAAGCAAAATAAGCAGTAGAAATGCCCGATAAATTATCTTGAGCCCCATCAACTACATAATTACCGTGCATAAAGAAAAATGCAAGCGTAGTAGGACTTAATGCTAAAAATAGCCATTTGACAAAAGACCACTCCCAAAAATAATCCAACCAAAGAAAAATAGGCCAAAAAACTAAAGTTAATCCAGCAAACAGAGTTAGTTTAGCACCCCAAGTTTTAAATTTATACCACCACCAAAATTCTCTGACATTATCCATGTGCCCACTCATTATAATCGTCATTTTGACTTCTTTTTGAGGCTCAATTGTACCTAAAACATTATGACTTAGCTTTTTAGGGAAAAATATATTTAACCAATCTCTATAGGCAACAAAATGACCAAGAAACAAAATGGTGTTAATAGTTGCAAGCAAAACAATCCACAATTCATTATAAAAGAATTTAAAGCCTAAAGTAAAGTAAAAGATGGAACAAAAAATTTTTAAGGAAAAAAACTTGGCATCTAAAGGAGCTTCAAAGGCATGAATTTCAACTTTTTTACAAAAGTCTTTAAGTCGCATAGCTAAATCCGCTTGTGCATTGGTTTCTGCTTCTGATCCTGCTAATCTACCTCCATGTTTATCAATAAAATCTTTGATGAATGCAATGGGTTCTGTCATTTTGTAGGCTGATAATAAAGAGTTGTACTATTTTCAGGTTTCAAATAGGTATTAATGACCATTTGAATGTCATCAGGAGTAACTTTCCAATAAGGCTCTTGCCAAGTGTTAATTAAATTTGCATCTCCTATACTATCATAAATTGCTAAATTCATGGCTACATTCATAACAGTAGTATTTCCAAACAAAGTCATAGATTCTAATTTGTTGTTCATTCTATGAATTTCTTCATCAGAAACTGTTTCATACAATTCTTGTAAAACATGATTGAGTTCATACTCAAATTCGTCAAAAGTAAAATCGGGATTAATTTTGGCTTCAATGGTAAGCATTCCTGGATCATAAGCACCCCAATGATAGGCATTTACTGAAGTTCCAATTTGGGTATTCAAAATAATATGTTTGTATAGACGAGAATTTTTACCATTTGCGAGTAAATCGGTTAGTAAATCACAAGCTGCATGATGAGCATGAGTTCTTTCAGGTACATGGTAACATCTATAAAAAGCACAAAGTGGAACATCACGTTCAGCTATAATTTTTTTAGCTTCAATTTGAGGTGGTTCAATAGGTAAAACTTGTTTTTTTATTTCTCTATAAGGAATAGTGCCGAACCATTTTTCAATCAATTTTTTCATATTTTCTTTGGGAACTCCCCCTGCAACCACCAAAGTTGCATTAGCAGGAGAATAAAAATGATAGAAAAACTCTTTAATATCCTCTAAAGTAACTTTTTCTATATGGCTTATATCTTTACCAATGGTTGCCCATTTATAAGGATGAACTTGAAAATGCACTGGTCTAATTAATAAAAAGGCATCACCATAAGGTTGATTTAAGTATCTTTGTTTAAATTCTTCAATGACAACACTTTTTTGTACTTCTAAACTTTTTTGAGAAAATGCTAATTGTAACATTCTATCCGATTCTAACCATAATCCCGTTTCAATTTGATTAGCAGGAAGCGTAAGGTAATAATTGGTAATGTCCGTAGAAGTAAAAGCGTTATTTTGACCACCCGCCAATTGCAAAGGAGTATCATACTCAGGAATGTTAATGGAACCACCGAACATTAAATGTTCAAATAAATGGGCTAAACCCGTAAGATTTTCATTTTCATTTCTTGAACCTACACGGTATAAAACATTAATAGCCACTTTATTTACAGATAAATTTTCATGTAAAATGACTTTTAAACCGTTATCTAAAAAATATGTTTCAAAATTTATCACAACGCAAAAATATAAAGTTTTCAAAAGAATTTCAAGAAAAATAGGAAATTTGAAATATCATTAAAGCTTTGCTTTGAGATGTGCGTGAGGGATGCGAAGGGCACGAAGTGGCACTGCCTTTTTTTGCTTTTTTCAAAAGTAAAAAAAGGATTGCCGAAGCGAAAGCGAAGCCCGAAGCAAGCCCGACCCGCAGCGAAGCAAGGGGCACGCCCTATTTATACAAATTTAAAATTTTTGCTTGACTTCATTAAATAATTACTAAATTCAACTAATAAATGCAACTTTTGGAGTAAAAAAATTATATTTTTCAAGGAAAGGGAGAAAGAAAATATTCTTTCTCCTCTTTACCCTGATGGAGAGATATTATTTTTGTCCCTTTCCTTCCTAAAAAAGTT
>CAZBPK010000168.1:0-20124 GCA_964493765.1 uncultured Bacteroidia bacterium
CAATGGTTGTACTTCTTCAAGAACTGTTATTACTGTAAATGTAAATCCCAAACCATCTCATCCTACAGCATCAGCAAACCCAGTAACCCTTTGCGGTTCCGGAACTAGTACTTTAACTGCTTCCGGCGGAGGAACAGTTGCTTCTTATAGATGGTATGCCCAAGCACCAGGAGGAACCCCATTAGGTTCTAATGCTACTTTTACAACACCTAACCTAAATACCTCAACTAGTTATTATGTTGAAACTATTGCTAATGGTTGTACTTCTTCAAGAACTGCTATTACTGTAAATGTAAATCCCAATCCACAACCTACTATATCTGTTAATGGGAATATTTTAACATCATCTTCAGCTGATACCTATCAATGGAATTTGAATGGTAATCCTATTTCAGGGGCTACCAATCAAAGTTATACAGCAACACAATCAGGAAATTATACTGTAACGGTAACTATAAATGGTTGTTCAGGGACATCAAATGCTTCTTTAATTACTGTAACTTCATCTGGCAAATCATGGTTCCCAAATTTAGTACTTTACCCTAATCCAACCTCTGATTTTATTCAATTAAAAGGTAACTTACAAAGTAATAAACAAATAAAAATCAAAATATTAAATTTAATAGGACAGACAATTATTGAAACTCAATATTATCCACAAAACTCTATGATAGATTTAAAATTAGATGTTCAGCAATTGAGCAAAGGTAACTATTTGCTAGAGATTGAACAAGAAAATAAAGTTCATCTTATTAAGTGGGTTTTAGAATAGAAACAAAATAAAACTAATAAAAAAGCTGCTGATTTTATTTTCAGCAGCTTTTTTATTAAGTTTCGATAATTTCAAGATTATTTAGAGAAACTCACTATAATGAATAGAATAACTAGTTATAAAAATCCAAAATTTCTTTTTGTAAATCACTTTGGATATACGATTGGAAAGAAGTAGGAATTCCATTTTTTTGAATTTCATCTTTAGTTACAACTTGGGAAAAAGCTTGGGAGTTGTCTTTAAAATAAAAGCAAACTTTCTGCTCATAAAATATTACTAAAACATGATCAGATTGAATTCTTTTGAGTTCTCTGGGAAGAGAATGTCCCATTTTTTCGCGTTTGGTGGTTAAATATTGAATGTTATAAGGATTAGGTGAAGTTAATAAAGGAACTGTTTCTACAATTTGAAGGTTATAGCCAATTAAGCCAGCCCTTTTGGTAGGATTATTGGACATTAATCTCATTTTTTTTACGCCCAAAGAATATAAAATTTGAGCACCTATGCCATAATCTCTCTCATCCATTTTAAAACCTAATTTTAAATTCGCTTCAACCGTATCATAACCCATCTCTTGAAGTTTATAGGCTTTTAATTTGTTGAGTAAACCAATTCCCCTACCCTCTTGGTTCATATATAAAATAACCCCTTTACCTTCATTTTCTACCATTCTCATGGCTTCATGAAGTTGAGGACCGCAATCACAACGACAAGAACCAAAAATATCTCCAGTAACACAAGATGAATGTACCCTTACCAATATTGGTTCATTGGTTTCCCAAGAACCTTTGGTTAAAGCCAAATGAGTTTCACCTGTTTGAACATGTGAAAATGCATGCAATTGAAAATGACCAAAGTCAGTGGGCATATCCACTACTTCTTCTTTGCGAACTAAAATTTCTTTTTTTAAACGATATTCAATTAAATCTTGAATGGAAACTAATTTGAGATGATGTTTATCGGCAAATTGTCGTAATTGTGGCAAACGTGCCATTGTACCATCATCATCCATAATTTCTACTAAAACACCTGAGGGTTCTAATCCTGCTAATCTAGCAAAATCAGAAGCAGCTTCTGTATGACCTGCTCTTCTTAAAACCCCATCTTTTTTGGCTCTTAATGGAAAAATATGCCCGGGCATACCAAAATTTTCTAAGGTTTCATTAGGGTCTATAAGAGCTTTGATAGTTCTATAACGGTCATAAGCAGATATTCCAGTGGTGCAACCGTCTAACAAATAATCAACAGAAATTGTAAATGGTGTATGATGTTTAGTGGTATTATCTTTAACCATTAAATCCAAACCCAAAACATCACAACGGTCTTCAGTTAATGAAATACAAATTAAACCTCTGGCTTCTTTGGTCATAAAATTAATGATTTCAGGAGTAACAAAATGAGAAGCAACAATTAGGTCTCCTTCATTTTCGCGGTCTTCATCATCAACAACGACGATCATTTTTCCATTTTTTATATCTTCAATAGCCTCTTCTATGGTATCTAAGTGAATTTTAATATCTTCCATAATTTATGATAAATGTGTATAAGGTACAAAAATAAAACTAGCTTCTTCAGGTAACATCAACAAAAAACAAGCATAATCCTCAGGGGATTTATAAGTAACTTTAAATGCTTCTACTCTATCTGGTTGAATGATTTGCTTCTTTTTCAATTCTTCTAACATGGAAATGTAAAAATACCATTTTAAGTTCAATTTTTCGGGTGTAAACAATAAAATTCCTAAATCTACAGGCAAAGAAGTTGCTATAAATATTGGATAATCTGTTATCTCGTTATCCAAAGTTTCTTTAGAAATTTTTTGTAATGTTAAGCAAATAGACTTAAAATCATCATAAAAAGACTGCAAAACTGGGCTTATTTCTGGATTCATAACTTATTCAAAACTAAAATAAAATATCAATATCACCTAAACCTTCACGAACTAAAACAATTTCATCATTAGAACAATCAACTAATGTAGAAGGAATTAATCCACAATTTCCGCCATCTATCACAATATCAACCAATTTACCATATTTTTCATAAATATCTTCTGCATCATTCATATATTCCAGATACACATCATCAGATTTCAAACTGGTAGTCAAAATTGGGTTACCCAACATTTTAACAATTTCTGTGGGAATATTATGATCTACTACTCGAATTCCTATAGTTTTTCTTTTGGATTGAAAATGCCTTGGAATATTTTTTGAAGCATTCAAAATAAAAGTATAAGGACCCGGAAGAGCTTTTTTCATTACCTTATAAATGGGGGTAGAAACTTGAACAGCATAATCAGAAATAATTTTTACACTTTCTGCAATACAAGCAAAATGTTCTTTTTCTGGGTTAACTCCTTTTATTCTACAAACTTTTTCAATAGCCTTTTTGCTTTTAATATCACATCCCATGGCATAAACAGTATCTGTAGGATAAATGATGACACCATCAGACCTTAAACAATCAACTACTTGTTTTATAAGTCTTTCTTGAGGGTTAACTGGGTGTATAGATATTAACAAACTTCAAATTTTCCGCAAATATACTGATTATTTTGTTGATATAAAAATTCAAATCATAAAATTCAAAAAGAGCCAATGCACTGATGCGTTTATTTCAATTGTTTTAATGAACTTTTGGCATCAATAAAATTAGGATTAATTTTTAAAGTCATTTCATAATATTTTTTGGCTAATTCTTTATCATTATAATATTCAGCAATAGAACCCAACATAAAAGAAGCTCTATAATCCTTAGGATTAAGTTTTAAAACTTCCTCAAAACTTTGAGAAGCTAAATCGTATCTTTTTAAAAGAAAAAAAGCATAACCTCTGTCATAAAAAGCTGAGGAATAAAAAGCATCTTTTTTTATTGCTTTGGAATAACTGTCAATTGCTAACCTTAATAAACCCTCTTGTTCAACTGTATCTTTAACAATAAGTGATTTTTGGAAATATAAACTTCCTTCTAAATAATCCGCTACCGGCAAATTATCTTGTTTTTGAATCTTCTGTATCCATTCATTAGCTTTATTAAATTGCTTATAATCATATAAATATAATTCAGCCATAAAACTTAGGCTTTTTGTGTGCAAACTATCTTTTGCTAAAGCATATTTCAAATTCTGTTCAGTTAATGCAAGATTTTTTTGTTTGTAGTAAGACAAAGCTAAAGCATGATAATAATTAGGATTTTCATCTTTTTCAATAGCTTTTTGATACCATTTATTTGCTTCCTTATAATCGTTTTTTAAAAAATAACAGTTCCCCAAATAAAACATTACATCAGGATTTTGATGAATCGTTTGGTATGATTTTGTTAACCAAAATATGGAAGTATCCACTAAATCATAATTATAAGCATAAAAACCTTTAAGGTACATAAAATCTGCATCACTGGGTTTCAATTCTATGGCTTTACGAATATCTAAAAAACAACTTGCAGAATCACCTAGCAAGTAATGAATATTGGCTCTTTCAGCCAACAAACTAGCATCATTAGGATTTTTTTCCAATAACTCATTTAAACCTTTCAAACGCTTTAAAAGGTTTTCTTTCTTTTCATTAATTTCAACTTTTGGTTTTTCGGTTTCTTGTTTTTCACTTACAGGTTTGCAAGAAAAAAAAGTAAAAATGAATACAAAAAATGTTAGTTTTCTGAGCATAATCAATAATATGAACGCAATTATATAAAAAAATAGTAAAATTTCCAAAGCCTGACAAAATAAACAAGCTGCCAATTTTTTGACAGCTTGTGTTTTATAATAATGACAATAACCCAATTAAAAAGGTAAGTCATCATTTTCTTCCATCACTGAATGAGATTCAGAGGTTGTTGGATTGGAAAAATTTGAGTTTGAATTTTGATTAGTATTAGAAGCATTTGAAGTTATTGCATCTAATTTTACAATTCTCCATACATCTAAAGTATTAAAGAATAATTCTTGATTTTGTTGGTTAATCCATTTTCTGCCTTTTAAGTTAAATGAAACTTCCACTTTATCCCCTAATTTAATGTTGTTCAGATCATCGCATTTTTCTTGAATAGCCTCAAATTTAATGAATTGAGGATAACTAGGATTCTCTGAATATTCAACAACAAACTCTCTTTTTTTAAATGTTGCATTCACTTGTTGAGTATCGTAAATACGATAAACGATTCCTGTAATTTGCATATACTGATATTAATTTATTCTATAATTATAATTTCCACCCTACGATTCCAATGTTTTAGACGTGAATTATTGTTATCGTATAATGGAACGGATTCTCCTTTTCCTTCAATAGTAATTCTTGAAGGCTCAATACCTTGATCAACAATGTATTGTTTAACCGCAGAAGCTCTATTTTCAGATAATTTTAAGTTATAAGATTCTGAACCGTCAGCATCTGTATGACCTATAATTTTAATTTTAATGGTAGGTACAATTTTCATTAGGTGAATCAAATTTTCTAGTTCAGGAATGGATTCAGTTTTTAAAGAATATTTATCAAAATCAAAGAAATGCCAACTTAACAAAATTTTGTTGCCCATTTGATTTTTTTGTAAAGAAATGTGCTTTGCTTGAACATTAATTTCTTCACCAGGGAATACATAAAAATCTTCAAAGTATCTTAAATGACCAGGAGCTTCCACTTCGATTTTATATTTTTTGCCAGAAAATGCTGGAATAATAAATTTACCTGTTTTTGCATCTGTAGATACTTTTTGAACTACTTCATTAGTTTTAGCATCTAAAAGTTTAATTTCACCTTTAATAGGAGTACCACTTACTAATTCAAAAATATTACCTCTTAAAATTACTGGAGCACCAATAGTTTCTTCAATTTCATTGTTATTAACTCCAGAAGAATTGTTTGGAGATGTTAATGTTCCATTTTTATAGGCAGTATATACGCTGTCTTTTTGTCTTTCTAAATCTCTTAAAGCCATTACAGAATCTTTAAAAGAAGGATTCCAATCAATGAAGTAAATATCCATACCACCGAAACCACCTGAACGATTGGAAGAAAAATATCCTATTTCTGTTGCATCGTTTATAGAGTAAAAAATATCATCAGCACCAGAATTTAAAGGGTAAGGTAATTTTTCTGGGATTCCTGCATCTAAATCACCTAGTTTAATTCTAAAAATATCATAACCACCATTACTTAAATCAGAACGAGAAGAGAAATATAAAAATTCGCCGATAATAAAAGGAGCATCTTCATCATAGGGAGAATTGATACTTAATAATTCAGGATTAGACCAGCCATCTGCTTCTCTTTGTGCTACATAAATATCCAAACCTCCTTTTCCACCTGGGCGATTTGATGTAAAATAAATAGTTTGAAAATCTTCTGTAAAACAAAAAGAAGTTTCCCAAAATTTTGTATTAATTCCTTTCAAAGGTACTGGTTTTGTCCATTTTTTACCGACTTTTTTAGTTACACAAATATCTCCACCATTTTTGGAAACATAAACATACATTTCATTTCCTTCAGGAGAAACCAAAATGGAAGCTTCATGATTTTTTTTAGACTTTAAATTGTGTAATACCGTTTTATGCCAAACACCCGTACTGGTTTCTAACTCAGCATCGTAAATATCTTCATTAATATCATGATGATATGCTGCAAATTGATATTGTTTAGCTCCTTTTCTTGGTCTTCTGGAGGTAAAACGCATTTGTGTAAATTCTGGATTAAGTATAGGGGCATATTCTGAATATCTTGTATTCACAAATGGTCCAATATTTTTTACAAGTACTATTGCACTATCTTTTACAGCGTCTATACCATTCTTGCAATGTTGAATAAAATGATCCATTAATGGAATGGAGTCCCCAGTAGTATATTCTTTATGGAGTTCATAATAAGGAATTGCACTTTCAAAATCATTATTCAAATGGTAAACTTCTGCAATTCTTAAATTTATATCCTTAAACATTCCAGGACTCATTGCATTTGAGTGTTCAAAGAATATGTGAGCATTATTAAAATCCTCTACTTCTCTGTAACAAATACCTAATAAATAGGCTGCATAAGCATCGGTTGCATTTTTATTAAGAGCCAAATGAAGATAAGGTATTGATTTATGAAATTCACCAATTTTCATGAATCTTTTTGCTTTCTGTATTTCTTTTTTTTGTGCAATTAGCTTAGGAGAAGCGATACTCAAAAAAACACAAAGTAGAAGTAAAATGTGTTTAAAACTTTTCATGTATATTTAATTTCAAAACGCAAAGTTAATATTTTTTGGTTTTGAAATATTTTTTAATGGAGATTTTATGGCATTAAAAGGGGATTTTTTTCCACATTTGTAACTCCTTCAACCACATAATGCATGAATTCTTACAAATTAGACCTTAAAAATCAAATATTTACAAAGATAATAAATCGGGAAATGATATTAACAATTCCCGATTTATATTAAGAGCTGTTATTTTATTTATTAGTTATTTTTAAAAACCACAAGGTTATCAAAAACGTCAACAGTTATTTTACTATCCTTATGGATTTTGCCGGATAAAAGTTGTTTGGAAAGCTCGTTGATAATATTTTTTTGGAGAACACGTTTTAAGGGTCTTGCACCAAATTGAGGGTCATAACCTGCTTCTGACAACCAATCCACAGCAAAGTTAGTAAATTCAATTTCAGCGCCTAATTCTTTTAATTGCTGAACCAATTTATCCAATTGAATTTTAACAATATTTTGAATTTCTTTTCTAGTTAAAGGAGCAAAAACGATGGTTTCATCAATTCTATTTAAAAACTCGGGTCTTAATCCTTTTTTGAGTAGTTCAAAGACTTCAAATTTCAGTTTTTGTAAAATATTCTCTCTTTCGCTGTCCCTAACATTTTCTAATCTATCTTGAATTAGTTGAGAGCCAAGATTGGAGGTCATAATAATGATGGTATTTTTAAAATTAGCGGTTCTGCCTTTATTGTCTGTTAAACGGCCATCATCTAAAACTTGTAAAAGAATATTGAAAACATCAGGATGGGCTTTTTCAATTTCATCTAATAGGATAACAGAGTAAGGTCTTCTACGAACTGCTTCCGTTAATTGGCCACCTTCATCATAACCCACATATCCGGGAGGAGCCCCAATTAATCTACTGACAGTATGTTTTTCTTGGTACTCAGACATATCAATTCTGACCATAGCGTTTTCATCATTGAATAGATATTCGGCTAAGGCTTTAGCCAATTCTGTTTTACCTACACCCGTTGGACCTAAGAAAATGAAAGAACCAATAGGTTTTTTAGGGTCTTGTAAACCTGCACGAGAACGTCTCACAGCATTAGCTACTGCTTCAATGGCTTCTTCCTGCCCCACTACTCTTTTATGCAATTCTTCTTCTAAACGTAGTAATTTTTCACGTTCAGATTCTAACATCCTAGTTAAAGGAACCCCTGTCCATTTGCTAATAACTTCTGCAATGTTATCTGCATCAACTTCTTCTTTCAAAAGCCTTTTTTCATCAATTAGTTGTTCATTGATTTGTTTAACAATTTTTTCTTGTTCAACAATTTTGCCATAACGAATTTCAGCAACTTTACCCCAATCTGCATCTCTTTCTGCTTTTTCTGCTTCTAATCTTAATTGTTCAATGGTTTCCTTTGCTTGACGAATCTTCTGAATGGCTTCTTTTTCTCTTTGCCATTGAGCTTTTAAAGCGTTATACTCTTCAGATAGATTAGCAATTTGATGTGAAAGTTCTTGTACTTTTTGTTCATCATTTTCACGTTTTAAAGCTTCTCTTTCAATTTCTAAAGTACGAATTTTTCTTTCTAATTCATCAACTTCTTCAGGAAGAGAATCAATTTGTAATTTTAACCTTGATGCAGCTTCATCCATTAAGTCAATAGCTTTATCAGGTAAAAATCTATCCGTTATATAACGTTGAGAAAGTTCTACGGCTGCAACTATAGCAGCATCAGTAATTCTAACTCCGTGATGAACTTCATACTTTTCTTTTAAACCTCTCAAAATAGAAATTGCATCTTGAGTATCAGGTTCATCTACATAGACAGTTTGGAAACGTCTTTCAAGAGCTTTATCTTTTTCAATATATTTTTGATATTCATCTAAAGTAGTAGCGCCAATAACATGAAGTTCCCCACGGGCTAAAGCGGGTTTAAGGATATTAGCAGCATCCATAGCACCCTCTGCTTTACCTGCCCCAACAAGGGTATGAATTTCATCAATGAACATAATGATGTCTCCATTAGATTGAATAACTTCGTTTACTACCGCTTTCAAACGCTCTTCAAACTCTCCTCTAAATTTAGCACCAGCTACTAATGCACCCATATCCAAAGCCACAATCGTTTTTCCTTTTAAATTCTCAGGAACATCTCCTTGAATGATACGATGAGCTATACCTTCGGCTATTGCAGTTTTACCAACCCCAGGTTCACCTATTAATATTGGATTATTTTTGGTTCTACGGGTAAGAATTTGCATAACACGTCTAATTTCTTCATCACGACCAATCACTGGATCTAATTTTCCTTCACGAGCTAATTCGTTCAAATTAGAACTATACTTTTTAAGTGCATTATATTTCGCTTCAGCATTTTGATCTGTAACTTTTGCACCTTTTCTTAGGTCTATTATTGCTAAATTAAGAGTTTTTTCTGTTAAACCTTCATCTTTAAGAATTTGAGAAGCTTTATCATTGGTTTTTAAGACTCCCCAAAGAATATGCTCCATACTCACATATTCGTCTTTTAGTTTTCCAGCCACTTGGTCTGCATGATCTAATGTTTTATAACCATCATTAGAAAGGTATTGACCTCCAGTAGCTCCAGTAACTTTTGGGTAATTTTGTACTAGTTCTTGAGTTTTAGTTAATACTCTTTGTGAATTTACTTCACATTTTTTTAATAAATTGACAATCAATTGCTCATCAGATTGTAATAAAGCTAATAACAAATGGCCAGGTTCAATTTGTTGTTGTTGATTTTGTTTGGCTATTTGCCCTGATTTTTGTACTGCTTCCTGAGCTTTGATGGTATAATGATTAAAATTCATAGGATTAATTTTTCATTAGAGTTTTCAAATTGTATGCAATTTATAAAAAATACGACAAAATGACTTGAAATTATACTTAAAATAAATAATCATTTTATAGAAACGGAAAAATTGTCATAATATTTTTAAACCAATTGCAAAAAAGACATTAAAATTGCAATATCTTTATCTTTATATCTTGATACTCTTCTGTGACTAATAATTAATAAATATAAATGAATAGATTCGTTGTTTGTATAAACAAAAAAAATTGTATTTTTGCGGTTATGAAAACTATTAATTTGTTTGAAATTGCTGCGGCACGTTCTGGTGATAAAGGAAATATTTGCAATATAGGAGTTTTAGCCAAAAAACCTGAATATTATTCAGTTTTAAAAGAAAAGCTTACACCTGAAGTAATCAAAAATCATTTTGGTGAATTAATTAAAGGTAAAGTAGAAAGATTTGAATGGGAAAGTATTGAAGCTTTAAATTTTATTTGTTATGAAGCATTAGATGGTGGCGCTTCACGTTCATTGAGAATGGATACATTAGGGAAAAACTTTTCTTCCCATTTATTGAGATTAAACATTGAAGTTCCTGATAATTTTGTTTTGTAATTATATAAATATATAAATTGATGATGAAAAATTTTGTTTATATTTTAATGGCGATTAGTCTAATTACTTTAACAAGTTGTGGGGAGAAATATTCAGAGGAATTAAGCTCCACATCTCCCGATGGTACTACGATTATTACTGTGAAAGGACACAAAAATAGCCCACTCTCAGCATGGATTACTACTTTGAGAGTTCGTTATTTAGCTTATGATGATTCTATCAAATTTGAGGTTTATGCTTCAGAAATTAGTAGTAAAACAGTCAATTTTTTATGGAATAACGGAGAATGTGTAGTATCATTTGACCAAGCAGATAAAAAATTAAATGTTAATGTAACTGCAAAAGGTGGAAAATTATTAATTTATAAACCCGACGAAGCAAAAGTTAAGCCGTTTTAATTCCTAATGGCTTCCCAAAAAGATTTAAGAAATAGACAAAATATTATTTTGGCAATATTTTCTATAACTGTTTTAGTTTATATTGCTAGGCTATATTATTTACAAGTATTATCTGAAAATTTTGCTTCTTCTGCACAAAAAAACGTTGTAAAACCTCGCCAACTAGAACCTGCTAGAGGTATTCTTTATGATCGTCACAAAGATATTATCGTTACAAATACTCCTATTTTTGACCTTCTCATTTTGCCAAAAGATATGGCGGTTAAAGATACTTTGGAATTTGCTAATGCTTTATTATTGACCAAAGAGGAAGCAACCAAAAGGCTAGTTTCAGCTACGGAATATTCTAAGTATAAACCTTCATTTTTTAAAAAGCAAGTTGAATATCCTTACTATGCAAATGTTTTAGAATATTATTGGAAGTATAGAGGATTTAAAGAAGTTATTCGTAATACTCGTGATTATCGTAAAACTCATGGTGCTAATTATTTAGGCTATATTCGTGAAATTAGTAAAAGAGGAATTGAAGAATCCAATGGGTATTACCAACCTGGCGATTTAGTGGGTACCTCTGGAATTGAAAAATATTATGAAAAACTTTTACGTGGTAGAAAAGGTTCTAAAATGGTTTTAGTAGATGTGCACGGCAGAGAAGTTGGAAGTTTTGCGGATGGTCAATATGATATACAGCCCGAGAAAGGTTTAGACCTTCAATTAACTATTGATTCTGATTTACAAGAACTTGGAGAAGAATTAATGAAAAATAAGGTGGGTAGCATTGTTGCTATAGAACCTAAAACAGGCGAAATATTGGCTTTTGTTTCTTCACCTACCTATGACCCTAATTTATTATCAGGTAGCTTTGCTTCTCAAAAGTGGGATTCTTTAAGAAAAAATCCTTATTTACCCCTATATAATCGTGCTTTACAGGCTACTTATCCTCCAGGTTCAATTTTTAAAATTTTAAATGGCATTATTGCTTTGGCTGAAGGAACCATTGATTTGGATTGGGCTTATGGATGTGGTGGAGGATTTTGGAGAAATAAAGGAAAACCCAGATGCCACGCCCATGCAGCTCCAACAACTATTAGAACCGCTATTATGCATTCCTGTAATGCTTTTTTTGCTGCTGTTTATGTTGATTTTCTTCAACATCGTAAATTCAAAAATATCTACCAATCCTATGACCGATGGTATAGCTGGATAAAACAATTCGGTGTTGGCGATAGAGTGGGCATTGACTTACCCAATGAAAAAAAAGGGCTTCTGCCTTCTCATAATTTTTACGATAAGTGGTATAAGAAAAATGGTTGGCGTGCTATGACAATTGTTTCCAATAGTATTGGTCAAGGTGAAGTATTAATGACACCCTTACAAATGGCAAATACAACTGCTTGTATTGCCAATAAAGGCTGGTATATTGAACCTCATTTTTTAAAAAATGTTATTAAACCCAAAAATTTTGTTGATACTTTAGAATATCCTGTATTTCAAAAACATACAGTAGATTTTTCTCAATCAGTCATAAATAAAGATACACTTTTTGAAGCCATTTTTGATGGCATGGAAATGGTAATTGAACAAGGAACAGGTTTTCAAGCACGTATTCCTGGAATTAGAATGTGTGGAAAAACAGGTACTGCACAAAACCGGCACGGCGATGACCACTCAGTTTTTATTTGTTTTGCACCAAGAGAAAACCCTCAAATTGCAATTGCTGTAATTGTTGAAAATGCTGGCTTTGGTGGTGCAGTTGCTGCTCCTATTGCTTCATTTATGATTGAAAAATATCTTAACAAAGAAATTAAAAATACTGACAAATTTGAAGAAATGAAAAACAAATCTTTTTTACCTCCGCTATATCCAATACTTAAAGACACTACCCTAAAATCGTCATCAGATACAGCAAAAAAACAAAATTAAAATATTTGAAAACTAAAATTTATCTTTTATTTTTAAAAAAATCCTTCATCAATTTTTGAATATCTTGTTCTAAATAACCAGAGAACACCTGAGTTTTGGGATGCAACAAGTTTCCAAATAAAGAATAACCATATTTAGGTTCAGGGATACCATAGAATAATTCAGAAATTTGAGCCCATTTCAAAGCACCTGCACACATCACACAGGGCTCCAAAGTAACATAAATGCTTACATTTTTCAAGTATTTTGAATGAAAGTGTTCCATTAATGAAGTTATTAATATCATTTCAGCATGGGCAGTACAATCATGTAACATTTCTACTTGATTATAAGCCTTTGCAACTAATTGATTATCAATATATGCAACTGCACCTATTGGAACTTCCTCTTTTTCAAATGCAATTTTTGCCATTTTATAGGCTTCATACATTCTAACTTCATGAATATTTTCCATGAATTTTAAAATATTTTAACAAATGATTGAGGATTTGCTAAATGAATAGGTAAAAAGTCTTTAGCAAATTCAAAAGTCTTAAATTCTTCTGGATAAATGTTTTGATAATAGTTTAAATTATCATTAGATTGAAGACTAATCGGGTCAGTTGCAGCAAGAGGAGACATAGGGTTTTGAGTAAATAAAATAATATTTTGAATTTCAAAAAAAGATTTTAATGATTGAATCAAATCTTGAATATTGATGATATGATTTTGAAAAATAGAATTTAAAACCAATACATTCAATAATTGAAAATTCTTGTAAAAAAGATTTTTATTCGCAACTAATTGATTATCTAATTGTTTGAAAATACTTTTATGATCAGCAGAAAAAGGCAAGTTACCCACCATGCTTTCACTTAATTTGGCGGAAATTCTCTTGGTATAAAACCATGATTCTACTTTATTATCATTAATAGGCTGATGAATAATTAAAAACTTGTTATTAAGTAAAACCAAATTTTCTGCAAGATTTTTTAAAAAGTAATCGTCTTTAGCAGAATTTTCTTGAATCAAAAGAACATTAATCTTCATTTTCCCATTCTAACTGACTTTCTGTTTCAAAGATATCCTCTTCAGATGAAGGAGTTTCAACCTTTTCAGTAAAGGGAATAGTTTCATTATTTTCATCTAAAGGAGTAACATTTACAGCAATTTTATTGGCTTTGTCTTTTTTAGGATTGATAGCCAAAATAATATGAAACTTAACTTTCTGACCTACTTTAATGTACTCTTGATTTCCTAAGAAATTATCTTTCTTAAAATAATAAGTATTACCATTTTCAAGCCCAACGAATCCACAGAAACCATCATCTAAAACCAAAATAACATCACCGAAATGCCATTCTAAAGCGGAATATTGCTCTTTTTCCCAAACATGTTTCAATTGAGACCAAATTCTTTTAGAATCTTGAAGGTTATTTAAATCAATTTCAAATTCATCAACAAGATTTTTAGAGAAATTATCAAAGCTAAAATTGAGTTCTTTTCTAATAGCTAAAGCTAGTTCCAAATGTTTTTTCGCTAAATCCATACGATTTAGTTTTCTAAAAATTGCAGCCATAAAAACAAATAATGGAACTTTTTTCTTGTAATCACCTTGATATAAACAAGCATCACAAGCTAGTTTAAGAGCATCACCATATTCCTCTTTTTTATAGTAAATTTCCGCTAATTCTTTATGGTATTGCCATTTTTTCTTTTTGAAAGCAAATCGTTTATACCATATATAAGCATTTTCAAAATCACCAGATTTTAAATAATGGTGAGCAATTGCATATTGAAAAGGTGTTTTACTAGATATTTTTTCTTTTGGAGTATTGGCTAAAAATTTTTCAGCAAGTTTGGCTGCCTCATCAGTTTTTTTTATTTTAATTAAAGCATCTATTTTGGTTTTGTGTAAAGCTTCATATTTAGAAGGAGTAGTTTGAACTCTATTTTCAAGTTCTTTAACAACGATAGGATCTTTAGGTTGTTTTTCTAAATCAATTTTATCAATCCATTCAACCAATTTTGCTTGCTGGTTATTTTTTTCTAGAATTTCAATGACTTTAAGAACTGTTTGAGTATAAGGCGAATATTGAGCATCTTCTTTAGTTAATTGAAGAATTTTCTCGGCGCTATCTATGACAGTTTTAATATCTTTAATTTTTTTTGCTCCAACTCTCACATTAAAAAGAGCCCAAGCATATACATTTTTTAGATTATCAAAATCGGGAAAACGTTTAATAGCTTCTTCGCATACTTCTAAAGCTTTTTCATTTTGTTTTATTTTACTAAGGGACAAAGCGTAACCCCAAGCAACCCATTCATTACATTTACTATTATATTTTTCCCATAATTCTTTGTAATGGTTTAACGCTTCTTTATAATCTCCACTTTTTCTATATTGATTTGCTTTGTCTAAATGGTCTTTAAATGTCAACATCTTTTAAAATTTATATTTGAATAATGAAAAACACTGCGAAATTACATAAAGTTTTATTACACTACATTTAAACAAGAAAAATTTATGTAAAGTTTGGAATTTTTCTTGTTTATATATAGGATTTTCTTTCAACGCTTAAAAATTATTCATTATTCCTTTCGTGAATAGAGATTATCTAATCAAAGTAATAGAACCTGATTTTTTAATGGTTTCTCCCATAAAGCCTTTAGCTTCAAAGAAATATACATAAACATCTTCAGGACAATTTTTACCATTACTCATTCCATTCCACGTTTGGTTAGGATTATTAAGCTCATAAGTTAATTTTCCCCAACGATCATAAATTTTTAATTGAAATGATTCAATAAATTCTCCATAAACACTAAATTCATCATTCTTTCCATCACCATTGGGAGAAAAAGCATTGGGTATATACAAAATAATTGGAAAAGTTTCACAAACTGAATTTGAATAAGAATAATTACCACAATTTCCTGGTGCATTTGCTTTAATTTTATAACAATAAATTCCTTTGGATTTTTCAATGGAATTATCACGATAACTAAATTCTAAAGATGAAAAATTTATATCCTCAGTAAAATCATTTCTTGTTAATTGGTTTTTAAGCAAAACATAATTTAATACAGGAAAATCATTGATATAAGATGACCAACTTAAATCTACAAAGTAAGGTTCACTTGAGCTTTTTAATAAAATTGTGGAATAATCACTGGTTCTAACAAAAGCGTCACAATCATCTACTGCTCGAATGTAATATTTATAAGACTTTTCTGTAACTTGAGCAGATCTATCGATATAATAATTTGTATTTGTATCAACAGAAGTAATTTTAGACCAATTATTATTATCCAACCTCCATATTTCGTAATTTTTTAAGTTACCATCTAATGATTTAGTCCACTCCAATTCCACTCCTCCATTATTTTCTGCAACGCTAACATAACAAAGTTCAATTGGTGTTGGAGGAATATTGGATAATTCAAATATATTTGTAAATGCAGAAAAAGATTCACAACTTCCTGTTACAGCTTTAACCCTGACTTTTCCCTTGAAAGAACAATTCTTATAAATATAAGGAGAAGTAACATTTTGAACTATACTGGTAATTCCATTTTCTTCAAATTCTAAGTTATAAATCACATTAATACCTCCACTATGAATAAAGTTTGTCCAAGTGATTTGTTCTGAACTAATATTAATATTTTGATGATCAATTAAAATCGTGCAAACAGAGTTACTTTCTAAAAAGGATAGTACTCCATTACAATTTTTTCTAACGGATATTTTATAACAATAGGATTGAGTATTAGCATCATTAATGGAATTATCTGTATAAGTGGTTAATGGAGTTAATAGAGAATCAATCAATTGCCAAGAAGAAGATCCAGAATTTTGGCGATAAATAAAAATCTTGTCTTGTTTATCATCATAATTATTGGGAAAGTTTAATACAATCTGATCATTGCTTAAAACTGATGCACAACTAAAAGTAGGATTCGGTAAATTGGTTGGGTAAACTTTGGCGAAAAGTGTTATCAAATTTTCATTATTTCCACAAGCATAGTTATCCCTAATATTTACAGTAACAGGAAAAACACTATCAACTTGTTCGCATGTAGGTTTCCAACAAACCTGAACAGTTGCTGGTGTTAGGTTGGGTTGAAAAGAAATAGTTGCATTACTGTACTGATTATTGGTAATTACTGAATTAAAAGTAGCAAAAACGGAATCTCTAGAATTAGGATCTTTAATTTCAAAAGTTATACAAGAATTAATACTTTCAGAAAATTTGAGTGTATCCCCAACTATCAATGGATTTGAAGGTAAATTCACAACAGGAGCAACGTTTGGAGGGCATCTTACTACATTCACTTGTATATCTCTTTTGGTTTCTGAAATGAGAACATTATTTCTATATTCAAACACAGATACCGCAAATACAAATTGACCAGGAGTGTTACAAATGGCTAATAATTCTCCATTTTGGTCAATAACAAGAGGTTGAGGAGAATTTCCTAACATATTATTGACATTATAACCATTAGCAAAAACAACAAAAGGAAAAGGTGGAGCAATATCAGGTGAAGGAGCAGGGTCTTGTTGAGAACCTCCATGGTAAGGAGTTGATAATTGGTATTCTAATCTATCTCCATCTATATCTGTTGCATTTTGAGGAAAACGAAATGTATCTCCTAAACAGATATAAGTAGGAGGTAATGCACCAAATATAGGAGAACTATTTTTTAAATTGGAATTGGGTATATAACAAGACAATATCATTCCCATTGCACCTGGATTGCTTAAATTATTAATGGTGTTATTTCTACAACATCTTTCGTAAACTAAATAATAACCGTTGCTATTTGGAGTAACATCAATAGTTTTTATGTATTTGGTAACTGAATAGCAAATTCCTTCGGGTGGAGTAGCACAAGGATTATAGGAGGTTAAAGGAACAAAACTTTCCCCCGGATAGTTAAATACAACAGTTTTCATATCGCTAAAATTCCCTGCATTGTATAAAGTAGCCTCTAAAGGATCATCAAATTCTGTATTTCCACCAACACAATCTCTAATTAAGGTTATAGTTATCTCATAACGATCCATGCCACTAAAATTACCTATATAACGATAAGTAATATCCCCTCCTACTAAGTGTTTAGCCCAACCAAATTGGTTTGTAAAACTTAATAAAATAACAATGAGTGCTTTAAAAATTTTTTTCATGAATTCTAACTTACAAAAGTAACACCATTTTGAGATATTTGCTCCCGATTTATGTTTCTTTTTTATTAAAAAAATTAAAAAAATCCTAACTCAAATGTTACTAAATAAACTTTCATCATTCACACATAAGCAAAGACAATACTTCTAAAAACTAGTATTCTAACTCCTCTAATTTTTGAAGAACCAATTGAGATAATTCACTGAGTTTTTCAGAAGAAAAATCAAATACAACATTGGCTGATTGATAGATTTGAGGAATAGTTTTGGTATAACCAAGTTTTAAGGCTGAAAGGTAATCTTCAAGGGCACTATCAAAATTGTGAATAGAGTTTTTCCAAACTTGTAAAGCACCAATTTGAGCCATTCCATATTCAATATAATAAAAGGGAACATCAAAAATATGCCCTTGTTTTTGCCATAAAATAGATTTTTCTTTTTCTAACCCAGACCAATCAATGATATTTCCATGGAATCTATCATAAATTTTAATCCACTGATTTTTTCTTTCCTCAAAAGATACTTTGGGATTATTGTAAATCCATGTTTGAAATAAATCCACAGAAGCTACCCAAGGTAAAATGACTATACTTCTAATAATTTGTTCATATTGAGCACGTTGCAAATCTTTAGGATTATCATAAAATGAAGACCAAAAATTCATAGATAAAAATTCCATGCTCATAGAAGCCAATTCAGCAACTTCTGAGGGAGTTTCTTTAAAGGCATTTAATTCATAGTCTTTAGTTAAAAAAGAATGAAAAGCATGACCGCATTCATGCACCATAGTAGTTAAATCAGATTGTGTACCAACAGCATTCATAAAAATAAATGGGATTCCTGTTTCTGCAAGGGGATAATTATAACCACCAGGAGCTTTTCCTTCTCTGCTTTCTAAGTCAAAATGACCCATTTCTTTCATGGTGATAATCATATTGGCTAATTCAGGCTTAATTTTCTGATACATTGAAATGGTCTTTTCTAATAAATCTTTTCCATTATGAAAAGGTTTTAAAGGAGGTAAATTCTGAGGGTCAACAACAGTATCCCAAGGTCTTAAAGAATCTACTCCCAATTTTCTTTTACGATTTTCCATAATTTTGATATAGATAGGCGTAATAACATTCTCAATCCCTTCATGAAATTTTTCACAATCTTTAGGAGTATAATCAAAACGACCTAATTTACGAAACATATAATCAGTGTAAGAATTAAAACCAGCATTTAAAGCCATCTGATGTCTTAGTTGTATAAGTTCCTCAAAAATAAGGTCAACTTTATCTTCAATAGCTAAACGAGCGTCCTGCATTTTCCTCCAAATGTTTTCTCTTTCTTTTCTTTCAGGAAGTTCTAATAAAGAAGCTGCTTTTTGCATGGTTAAATTTTCTCCATTATGTAGAATTGATAAATTTGCTACTAAATTATCATATTCTTGGGATTTAACTCTAGCTTTTCCTTGTATTTCATCATTTTCTTGTCTATAAATTTCGATTTCATTTGCAACTGCTCGGTCTAAAGTTAGATATTTATCCTTGTCTAATAACGATCTGTATGGAGAATGGTAGTATTTTTTTTGCAACTCATTTTCATATGGTCCAATTTTGGGTAAGATTTCTGTTACAAAATATTGGTATTTTTCAGCTATCTCTTGGTTATTGGTGTCGCAGGTCATAGAAATATAAATCCATGCAAAAGTTTCACTCACAACACTTGAAAGCTCATTAGACTTTATTAAATATTCTTCTAATTGCGATTTAGAGTGAATAGGAAAATTTTTTAATGCTTCATAATATGGTTCTAAACTACTCCAATCTTGTATTTCAAAGTTTGGAGAAATATAAGTTCTTTTCTGTTTTACTAATTGAGTTATCATTTTGTTATTTCTAAGTTGTAAGATGCAAATATACAAAAATAATGCTTAGTTAATAAAAATTTAATAATAATATTTACATAACAATCAATATTTCATTGACATCTGCTACCATATAAAATTATAAATATTCAATTTCATCTGAAGCAAAACCTGTAATATTAGAAATTACCCCGATGCTTCAAATAGTTTCATAAATATCCTTTCTTGTAATTTTATCGGGAAGATGAAACCTTAACTATATCTTCAATCTACAAGTTTTGGACAATCTCTAAAGCTAATCCCGTAATTTTAACAATCATCTCATTACTTAATCCATTTACTTTCATTTCTTTTGCTATAATGATTTTTTCTTCAAACTTACCTTTTTC
>CAZBPK010000169.1:0-27041 GCA_964493765.1 uncultured Bacteroidia bacterium
TTACGTTCAGATTTATTTTGCTAATGAAGAATTTAAAAAAGAATATCCTATTCAAGTAAGTCCAACGCCCCAAAGTATCATTCGTATTTTCTTGTTAATGAAACCTGTTTCGCAATATACCCAAATCAAAGAGCAACCTTTGCCACAATATTCAAGAAAAGGATTTTTATTAGTAGAATGGGGTGGAAAACTTTTTGAGTAACCTTTTTTATATCTTCAGCCTTTTATTTTGAGTTTTCTGCCTATTTATTATGCTTTTTTAACCCAAAAGCTAATCTTTTCGTTGTATTATCATTTATTTGTACTTAAATTTGCAGGCTAATTATCACGTTATATGTTAGGGCTTGGCACAACAGAAATCATTTTAATTTTAGTAGTAGTATTGATATTCTTTGGAGGAAAAAGAATTCCTGAGTTCGCAAGAGGATTAGGAAGAGGTATCAGAGAATTTAAAGACGCTGCTAGTGGTATTAAAAATGAAATAGAAAAAGAGGCTTCTACAGAAGATAAAAAATAATTTTGGACTTTAGGCTTTTACTGAATGAAAAAATTATTTTTTGTTTTTATTTTATGTTTTCCTAGTATTTATGCTTATGCACAGTGGGATCCTGAGTTTATGAAAGAGTCTCGCTTAGTAGTTTCTATTTTAGATAGTTTATTAGGCGATTTTCATTTTAAAGTTATTCAAAAAACTCGTCAAGATTCTATTCATATCAATCGGTATAATTTCCCAGAAGGTTTTATCCCTACTTATACACCTGATACCTACAGGGAAAGAATCAAAGAAATTTGCTCTGTTATTCCATTAACTTATAATGAAGATGTTCAAAAATGGATTGATTTATATGCCGTAAGATTAAGAAATACTACTCCTACTTTACTGGGCTTGCAGTATGTTTACTTTCCGATTATAGAAGAAGTTTTTGATAGAGAAGGAGTTCCTTTAGAACTAAAATATTTAGCAGTAGTAGAAAGTGCTTTTAGAATGAATGCGACTTCTTTTGCGGGTGCAGTAGGTTTATGGCAATTTATTTTATCTACAGCAAAAGAACGAGGCATGAGAATTGATTCTTATATTGATGAAAGAAGAGATCCTTACAAATCTTCCGTTCATGCTGCTCGTTACTTAAAAGATTTGTATAACATTTATAATGATTGGATTTTAGCGATAGCCGCCTATAATTCTGGACCTGGAACCGTAAACCGTGCTATTAGATTATCAGGTGGTAAAACCAATTTTTGGGAAATTAAACAATTCTTACCTCAAGAAACTCGTAGTTATGTTCCCGCTTTTATTTCCGTTGCTTATGTTTTTAATTATCCATCAGAACATAATTTATACCCTGTATGGACAGACTTTACTTATAACCGTGATACTATTCACGTAATTAATAAACAAATTTCTTTAAAAACCATCGCCGAAAAAACGGGAGTAGATTTACAAGAACTCAAAGACTTAAATCCTGAACTCAGAATTGGAGTAATTCCTTACTCTTCTAAGCCTTATGTTTTAAGGGTGCCTTCTAAGGTAGTAGAATTTGCTTATCAAAATCCAGGATTTTTTACTACTCCAGACCCTAAGCCTGAAGTGGCTAATCTCGCTGATAATAAGCCTTTTCGATATCCTAACTATGGTTCTTATTATCAGCAAACTACATTTACAATCCCTAAAAATTCTAAATTAAATTATCATCGCGTAAAAGCGGGAGAAACGTTAGCGATTATTGCAGATTTGTATAGCGTTAATCTGAAAGATTTAATGGCTTGGAATGGACTAAAAAACTACAATATCTATATAGGGCAAAATCTGAAAATTTATACCAAAGATTTTCAAGCAGCAACACAAAAACCAACGGCAGTGGCTAACCCTAATATACAAAACAAAAACAATCAAGGTGTAATAAAAAAACACGTAGTCCAGAACGGAGATACCTTATGGGGAATCTCTCAAAAATATAAAGGGCTAACTGTTGAAAGAATTTGTGAACTCAATAAAATTAACACCAAACATAAATTATACGTCGGGCAAACTTTAATAGTAGAAGAAAAAAATTAATTGTATTCTTCCCACCAATCTTTAGCGGAATAGTTTTTCCATTCCCTTCTTTGGCTAAATGTTTCATTATGCAGCAAAATCATAGGAATACCACCAAAAGATTGTATTAACTTTGTTTGCTCTTGAATATAAACAGCTGTTTCTTGTGAACTCATTTTTTCGTTCAAAGCATGCCTATCCATAAAAAACACGGGAAAACGAATTAAACGAGTGATTTCTTCTTTACTCAAATCATACCACAAAAAAGGTCGTACTAAGCCATGTTTGTAACCTTTCCGAGAATAAAAACAAGTAGTATAATCTTGTTGAATGCCCACTTGAAGTAGATTTTGAAAAGTCTGGGGCAATTCATATTGCAAAAAATGCTGCCTACTTTTATAAATAACCCCTTGAATCACCGATTCTAAAACGCGTTTTTCTGTTTGCATAATTTGAAAAATATTTCTACTAGACTTTAAAGAAAAATGAATACCCATGTTCTCAATAGGAACTTTTAAAATTTCTTGATGATAAAAAACATTTTGGGGCGAAGTATTAGAATTATTGTCTTGGTCATTCATTAAAAAAAATACTAGATATTGCTGATTTTTTATGTAAGGAAGCCAATTTTTTACTTTAAACGGGTCATCAACAAATCCTAATAGAATTTTCAATTTAAAAATGAATTCTTGCCCATTCCCTAGGGCAATATCTTTTAAAAGACTTTTGATTTGTGAAAAAAAACCTCTATGTTGAAAATGAAATGGATTATCAATGTCTAAGGTAACCCATAAAGGTTCTGGGGGGTAAAACTGAATAGGAATATTCAAATAGTTACCTATTTTTTTTGCCCAAAAAGCAAAAAAAGGTTTTTCATGTAAACCATGAACAAGAACAGGATTCTCGCTTTCCAAGTAGCGTTGATATTTATCCTTAGGAAAATGATGAGAATAATAAAAACATTCCGTAGCAAGCACAAAAGCATAACTAAAAAAATCAAAATCAGGGAAGTCTAAGGAAAAATCTACTTGATGCAAAGAAAAATCTCTATTTTCCGACAACAAAAAACCCGAATTAGGAATTCTTGAATCCTCAGTATATAATAGATAAGGAAAATTTTCAGGAATGTCAGAAGAATAAACTAAAGTTGGAGAAGCCAATTGTGTATTCCATAAATGAATAACATACTCTAAACGTTTAGAGTATTTCGGACTAACCAAAAAAAGTTGGGTATGAGAATTTTCCATTCCAAAAAGGGTTACAAAGATATAGATTTTTATGATAATAAGGGTGTGCCCCTTGCTACGCTTCGGGTCGGGCTGCTTCGGGCTTCGCATTCGCTTCGGCAATCCTTTTTACACTTTTTTCAAAAGCGTAAAAAGGCAGTGCAGCTACGCTCCCTTCGCATCCCTCACACTTAACAAGCAATAAATACTGCCTCTTAATTCATTTATTTTCAATAACATATTTTCATCAGTAAACAAATTACATATTTCCAATTACCAATCCCACTAAAGTTCTTGTATCAGTTTTTTTAACATTTTGAGGAACAATTCCTTCATAAGTATAATCAAAACTACTTCTTAACTGCACTCTTTTGCTTATAGGAACTTCAACAGAAACATTGCTTGTTAGACGTTTATTGTTATTAAATGCTAGAGATGGCATGTAAGTAGTTATATGATTGATTATTAAAAGCTTATTAAAAAACACATGACGTCCTTTAAGCCTTAAAGAGGCTCTAAAAATTATATAATCTGCTTGTTTAGGATTGATAAAATCCGTTTCTTCTCGTAATAATGCAGCGGTTAAATTTAATCTTTGATTATTGTTTTGGGTTCTAAAAATATGCCAACCTGCACCAATACCAGTTTGCCATCTAAAATTGATTTTTCTTAAATTACTTCTTTCCAAAGTACCAAAACTAAAGCCATAGAATTTTTTTTGAGAAAATAAGCCAAAATGTAAATCCAAAATTTGTTCTCTTTCTTGAACTACCCCTTTAATGATTTTGTCGTTTTGTTTTTGAGTAACTTCTCCATAGCTAAAACGTGGTTTGATTTCAAAATCTAAAAGGCTATCATTAAAAATCCATTGGAAATTGGTATTGTATAAAAACCGCTCTACGTTACCGGTTTGCCAAAGTGCATCATTTACCCATTTATACTTCATTTTTTTGAGTATTCTTTGAAAATGAGTTGGGATAGTATCTTTGGGAGTAGTTTGTTGAGCGAAAGAATAAAAAGAGAACAAGAATGCAAGGCAACAAGTAAGCGTGAGGGATGCGAAGGGCACGAAGTGGCACTGCCTTTTGATGCTGAATTTATTGAAGCAGAAAAAGGATTGCTGAAACGAAGTGAAACCCGTAGCAGCCCGACCCTGAGTATTTGCGAAGGGACACGCCCTAATGATACTTTTAAGCATCTAAACTTTTAGAAGGGTATTTTTTATAAGCGTTGTATATCAAATAAATACCTAGTAAAACAAAAGGAATACTCAAGTTTTGCCCCATGTTTAAACCTGGAATTATCACTAAATCTTGTTCATTAACTACTTGGTCTTCTTTTAAAAACTCAACCAAAATTCTAACTCCAAAAATTAATACCAAAAACCAGCCAAATAAAAGCCCTTGAGGGGTTTGAGTTGTATATTTTTGGAAGTATAAACGATATAAAAATAGGAAAATAAAAGCATAACAAATGGCTTCATAAAGTTGGGAAGGATGTCTAGGTTGATCATCCACTAATTTAAAAATAAAAGCCCAAGGAACATCCGTAGGTTTCCCAATAATTTCATGATTCATCAAATTACCTAATCTTATACAAACTCCTGCAAAAGCAACCGTGATAACAATTCTATCCACTACCCAAAGAAAAGGTTGTTCGGGTCTTGAACGTGAGTAAAGCCATAAGGCTAATAAAATACCAATAGCAGCACCATGAGAGGCTAGACCTCCTTTCCAAATGGCAATAATTTCAGCAGGATTGGCTAAATAATATTCAGGTTCATAAAAAAAACAATGCCCAAGTCTTGCACCAATTACGGTACTAAAAATCATGTAGTAGGTAAGAGCATCTAAATTTTTTATATCAATGTTTTCAATTTCAAAGATTTTGGTCATTAAATAATGCCCAACAACAAAACCTAGAGCAAATAAAATTCCGTACCAACGAATTTCACGTCCTAGAATTTCTACAACCACAGGATTTACGTTCCAAGTAATGTAATTTAAAAGACTAATTATCATGAGAATGATTTTTATAAAAAGTATCTAAAGCAACGATCATAGCCATACAAAAATAAACGGGAATAGCTACTTTGTCTTGATCTAAGAAATTATTGAAGAAAGCATGAACAAAGTAGGTCATGAGACCGGTTAAAGCAGCCATGTAAAGATACCTATTTTCATTATCTTGGGCTCTAAGAACCGCTTGAAATCCTTTAATAATGGTAGTAGAAAACCATATAATTACCAAAATAAGACCTAAATAACCCATTTCAGAAGCTGCTAAGAAAAATTCGCTATGAGCAGTACCTCCATCACCTTTAAAAGTGCTGATAGAAGTCATAAATTCATATTGTTGAAAAGGTGCATAAGTCATAGCATAATTTCCAGGGCCGTAACCTGTCATGGGTCTATCTTCTAACATGCCTCTGGCAGCTACCCAGCGGTTAATACGTTCTTTGTTAGATTCATCAGTTCTTAAATTAATAATGGATTTGATATGTTTGGTTAATCCTTGATTGGTAGCATTACCAGTATTAGAAAACGAAAAGAATACATCAGCACCAAAAAAGACCATGAAACCTGCAATAAATGGTAAAGAAAAAGGAATGATAACTCTAGTAAATCCCCAAAATTTTAAAGCCCAAAATGTAGCAAATGCTACTAAAACGCCTAACCAAGCACCTCTTGTAAACGATGTAATTACACCAAGAATCAAAATCGTAAATGCTATAAAAAATGCAATTTTAATCCATTTTTTGAAGTTCCCATAAATAGCTAAAATGTAATAAATAGGAACAAAAACTGCAATAGAAGCTGCATAAGCAGTATGCTCTTTATAAAATGGGCGCATGATGTAATAAGATGCTTGTTTACTAAATCCTTTTAAACCATGCTTGTACATCGTAAAAAATACCACCAAACAAATCGGTATCGCAATAATATAAAGCCATGAATAAAAATCTTTTTTGTTGTCTTTCAAAAAAAGTATAGTCCAAAAAAAGTAAGTGGAAAGGTACCAATAAGTATTAAGAGTAAATTTAAAAGCTACAATAGGTTTTTCTGCAAAAATGGAGGTGATTATCATCCACAAAAAATATAAGGTTATTGTAATTGTGATAGGGTGTGAAAATATTTTCTGTAAATCTTCTTTATAGGATGGAGCTTTTAGTATGAAAAGTAAGGAAAATCCTACCGCAATTAAGTCAGAAGGAACAGTTAATGCAGAATCTCCCATCAGTTCACTTAACTCTAAACTTATTGGCATACCCAAAACTCCCAAGTACCATAAATATTTAAAGTTATAAAAGCTAAATGAAATTACAATACATGCAAAACCTACTGCAAAAAGAAGTAAAAATTTATTAATGAGTATGAACCCAAAAGAAAAACTTACAACCAATGCAAATACAATGGCTAATAGTTTGGTATCTAAACTTTTTATTTGTTTTTGAATTTTTTCCAATTCTGCTTTTAATAAAGTGCGAAATTACGCAATCTTTATAGAAAATCAAATGGAAATTAGTTTTTATTTTTACGAATACATTTGAGTAAGAGCTAATCTTCCAGTTTAAATTATAAAAAGACTTAATTTGAAGTATATAAAAAAATGTATTATAAAATAAGGTCTATCATTTGCCAATCAAGGGATTATACCATGGTATTTCTGAAACAAATGTTGTAGAAAATTAAGTTTTTAGAACTTAATGAAAGTTTATTTTGGGCTAAATATAATCAGATTTCATACTACCCAAAATATACCAAACTTGTAAGAATCATTTTGCATAAATATAAAAAACGTAAAAAAAATTGACTGATTTTCAAAAAAATAGAAATTTTATATAAATAAATTTTTTTATATAAAAAGTTGTTTATAGATTTGCAACGAAGTAAAAGTAAAAGCGTTTAGTTATATTGTAGATGTGGGGAAAGGGTATAACCTTTCCCTTTTTCTAATGAAAAACTTATTCTAATAAATTTTGTTTGGCTTAAAGCCATCACTTAAATTGCAAATGCAAATGATTTTTAATAATGTATTTTAGAACTTTTTCCTAATTTTGAAAAGTGAAAATCAAAATTTATTTGAGCTTTGAGAATATACTGAGAAAAAGATATTTAATCTTAACAAAATTTCTGTACTTTTTTCTTTTTTCGCTACTGAATGCTCAAAATGATAGTTTATATAAACAATCATTTCTTCCAGAAGTTTCTATTATTGAACAAAAATGGGAATTATCCTCTCTTGGTCAAGAAACTATTCGGTTAGATAGTATCAAACAAAAGATTTTTTTTAATCAACGTGTTTCGGAATGGCTTGAAATGGAAGGTTTATTTTATATCAAAAATTATGGATTGGGACAACTAAATACTATAAGTTATAGAGGGAATACAGCCAATCAAAGTCAAATATTATGGAATGGTGTACCAATTCAAAGTCCATTTAATGGAACTTCAGATTATTCACAAATTCCTATAACTTCTATGAATGTATCTATGCTAAGAGGAGCAAATCCCGCATTGTGGGGTGCAGGAGCTGGTAATTCCTTATTGCTGACTCCCAATTGGGTAAATCCTTATAAAGTTCAATTCCAACAACAGATTGGTAGCTTTGGTCTTAATCAACAATCTTTATTTTACCAACCTCATTTTCAGAATCATAAGATTCAAATTCAAGCTTATAGAATGTTTTCTAATAATAATTTTTCTTATATCAATCGTGAAAAATGGGGGAGCCCTCAAGAAACTTTAAAACATGCTCAAACTCAAAATTATGGTTTACAATTAGATTATAAAACTTTTTTTAAAAAAAATATCTTTGAATTTCATTTGTGGAAACATCAATCCCAAAATCAAATTCCTTCTGTATTGACTTCCGATACTTCTGCTCAAAATCAAAAAGATAGTAATTTAAGATTACAAGTGAATTATCAAACATTTTTGGGTAAAATCAAATTTTCAAGCCAACAAAGTTATTTAAGAGATAAATTGTATTACGAAGATTCTATTGCTCAAATTTTTAGTGATTATTTAAGCCATCAATGGTTCTCTGACCATTACTTTCAATATTCAAATTCAAAAAATTTTATTCAGTTACAAATTCAAAATCATTGGATACTTCCTGAAACTAATTCATCAATGGTTTTACCCAAAATATGGCAAAGGCATAGTTTCATAGGAACTTACCAGTTTCAAACCCAAAATAAAAAATGGAAACATCACTTCACTTTTCGCCAAGAAAACATACAAAACCAATGGATTTTACCCATTTTAAATTTCTCAGGAAACTGGAATTTCATTTCAAATGGGTATATTAAAGCTAGTTTAGGTAATACCTATCGTTATCCTTCTTTGAACGATTTGTATTGGCAGGTTGGAGGGAACCCCAATTTAAAACCCGAAAAAGGATTTCAATATGAAGCAACAATAGGTTATAAAAAATCCTATTATCAATTTCAAATTACTTATTATTCAGGAAATTACCAAGATTTAATTATTTGGTTGCCTTCTGGTTCCATCTGGACAGCTCAAAATATGAATCAAACTCAATCTCAAGGATTGGAATTTTGGGGAAAAACTTTTTTTCATTATCGTAAACATCAATGGATTTTAGAAATTAGCGGATTTTATGGTCATTCTATTTTAACACAAGAAAGATTTCAAAATGATGAAGCATATCTTAAACAGCTAATTTATCAACCTAGGTATCGCTGGAGCTCACAATTTACTTGGAAGTTTAAAAATATATTTTTGCAATATCAACAAGTATGGAATAGTTATGTTTATTATACAACAGACAACTCAGAATGGTTACCAGACTTTTTTATAGGAAATGTAGTGAGTTCTTATCAATTTTTTTATAAAAATCATGAAATCAGTGCCAACTTTCAATTAAGAAATTTATGGAATTTGGAGTATCAAGTAATGAAAAATAGACCCATGCCCGGACGCAATTATTTATTAGGGATTCAATGGAGATGGAAATAAGAATTGAAATCAGACATTTTCTTTTCATTTGTTACTATTCCCATTTCCCAAAAAATTTAAACCCCAAAAGCAAAAAACAATTTAACGATTATTTCATTTTTTTGCCTTTTATCACTTTGAACTTATTTATTTGAATTTTTGTTCGGAATTTTGTTTTTGAAAAACTAAAAGTAATGAAATCAGTTTCCTTAGTTTTCTTTTTATTGACATCATTTACCGTTTTTGCACAAGACAAATTAGTTTTGAGTGGGTATGTAAAAGATTCAAAATCAGGAGAAAAACTTATCGGTGTTACCGTTTATAAATCAGGCTCCAATGTGGGTGTAAATACGAATGAATATGGTTACTATTCCTTATCTTTACCAAAAGGTAATCATAACATTGTTTTTTCTTATATTGGATACAAAAAAGTTGAAAAAGAAATCAATTTAGAAAAAAATACCAAGTTAGACATTGAACTTGCAGAAGAAGTCATTGAAGGTGAAGAAGTAGTCATTACAGACAAAAAAGAAGACGAAAACATCAAATCGATTGAAATGTCTGTCAATAAATTGGATATTAAATTTATTCAAAAAATGCCAGCATTGTTGGGCGAAGTGGATATTATTAGAAGTATTCAATTATTACCCGGCGTAAGCACTGTAGGTGAAGGTGCTTCAGGATTTAATGTTAGAGGTGGAAATATAGACCAAAACTTAATTCTTTTAGATGAAGCTCCTGTTTTTAACTCTTCCCATTTATTTGGTTTCTTTTCTGTTTTTAATCCTGATGCTGTCAAAGATGTAAAACTTGTAAAAGGAGGTATCCCCTCAGTATATGGTGGAAGGCTTTCTTCTTTGTTAGACATTCGTATGAAAGAAGGTAATAATAGAAAATTTGAATATAAAGGAGGAATCGGTACGATTTTTAGCCGTTTTTCCGTAGAAGGACCTATCATCAAGGATAAAGCCTCTTTCATTGTAGCAGGAAGACGCTCCTATATTGATGTCCTAGCTAAACCTTTTCTTAACAAAGATTTAAGAGAAGCACAATTTTATTTCTATGATTTAACTGCGAAACTCAATTATATTATCAATGATAAAAATACTTTGTTTGTAAGTGGTTATTTTGGAAGAGATGTTTTTGGTGCTGGTTTTAAATTTAATTGGGGAAATTCTACGGCTACTATTCGTTGGAATCACGTTTTCAATCCTAAATTATTTTTAAATCTTACTGCTTTTTATAGCAATTATGATTATAAACTCAAATTTACTGATGAACAAGGGCAGGGCTTTGATTGGAAAGCTAAAATCATTAATTACAGCATAAAACCTGATTTTACTTGGTTTGCAACCGAAAAACATAAAATCAAATTCGGTTATCAATCTATTTTATTTGAAATGAGACCCGGAGATGCAAAAGTTACCTCAGAAGATTTAAATTTTAATTTAAGTTTGAAACCACGTTATGGCATAGAATCAGGCCTTTATATTAATCACGAATGGAAAATATCCGATAGAATTCTTACAGAATATGGTATTCGCTTTTCAGGATTTCATTTTATAGGTAAAGGTGATGCTTATACATTTGCTGACACCAATGAAGCCGTTTCTCGTAGATTGTTAACCACTCAATCTTATAACTCTTTTGAACTCATTAAGGCTTACTACAATCCAGAGCCGCGTATCTCTCTAAAATTGGATTTGAACGAAACTTCCTCTATCAAAACCAGTTATAACCGAATGGCACAATATTTACATTTAGTTTCTAATACCGCGGCTCCTACTCCCATTGATATATGGACCATTTCCACCAATAACCTCAAACCTCAAATCGCTGACCAAGTCGCTTTAGGATTTTTCAAAAATTTTTCCAATAATACTTTTGAATCTTCTGTTGAGGTGTATTATAAATCTCTACAAAATTTACTAGACTTTGTGCCTAATGCCAATTTACTACTTAATGAACAATTAGAAGGCGATTTATTGCAAGGAATAGGAAGGGCTTATGGAATAGAATTTTTCTTGAAAAAAAATAAAGGAAAACTTACAGGCTGGGTAAGCTATACTTTATCAAGAACAGAAAGAAAAACCGAAGGAATCAGTAAAAACGAATGGTTCCCTACACGCTTCGATAGACCTCATAACCTTAATACCGTACTCACTTATGAACTCAATAAAAGATGGTCTTTTTCTGCTAACTTCGTGTATTTAGCAGGTACCCCAGCTACTTTCCCAGACTCTAGAGTTCAAATTCAAGGTTATGTAATTCCTTATAATTCTACCGAAAAACGTAACAATTTTAGAGTTCCAGATTACCATCGTTTAGATTTATCAGCAACTTTAAGCAGTAAACAAAAAGAAGGAAAACGCTTTCATAGTGAATGGGTATTCTCTGTTTATAACGTTTACAACCGTAGAAATCCCTTTTCTATCTATTTCCGTTCTAATAAAGACAATAACCTAGAAACGGAAGCTGTTCGTTATTCTGTCATTGGTTCTTTTGTTCCAGCTGTAACCTATAATTTTAACTTTTAATTTGTAAAAATTGTATGAAAAAAAACATAAAAACAGAAGTAAGAAATGTATTAGAAATATTTGGGCGTGCCCTTCGCTACGCTCAGGTCGGGCTGTTACGGGTTTCACTTCGTTTCAGCAATCCTTTTTCTGCTTCGCAAAGCTCAGCATTAAAAGGCAGTGCCAAGCCCTTCACATCCCTCACGCTTACAACGAAACTTCGTTCCTTATTTTTTATCTCCTCATTATTCCTTATCAGTTGTGAAGATGTGGTTGATGTAAATTTAAAAGACGGTGAAAAATACTTAGTCATTGATGCCTTCCTAAACGACCAACCCACAACTCAAAATATTAGAATTTCATATTCCGCTCCTTATTTTACCAATTCCGAAACCCCAACAGAAAATAACGCTATCGTTAAAATTATTAACCTAACAACTCAAGATACAGTAATTTTTAACCCAAGTGGCAATGGTAATTATAACTATTTTCCAGATACTTTAAATCCATTTTTTAAAGTTAACCATGAATATAAACTTTGGGTAAACGTGAATGGAAACGAATACGAATCTTATAGTCGTTTAAATCGCTCCACAGTAATTGACACATTTTTATATGAAAAAAATGAAAACGGTTTTGGTGATAGCAAAGGAAAATATTTTGTAGGTCTTGTTGCAAGAGATTCTTTGGGAGGTCCTGATTATTATTGGTTCAAAAGTTATTATAATGGTAAATTTTTATCACGACCTGGGCAAATCAATCTAGCCGTAGATGGCGCTAGTGGAGAAGGTGCAGATGGTTTCTTCTTTACTCCCAATATTGCCGTTTTTTCTATCAATCCAGATAATGGCTTAGATGTAGGAGATAGTTTGGCAGTAGAAATTTATTCTTTGAATAAAGAAACCTGGACTTTCTTAAATCAAGCACAATCTGAAATGACTAACGGTGGTTTATTTGCTAGAACTCCTGAAAACATTATTACCAATATCAAATCTCTTAACAAACAAAAAGTCCTTGGTTTTTTTAATACTGGTTCTTCTCATATCCGTGGAGTAAGAATTAAGGAATAAAATTTTATACCATTTTTGAAATCTGCTATTGGTAGCTCAAAATCTTGAAGCCAATAGCATTTTTTTTGAATCAATTTGAAATTATATTCAACCATTTTGCTTTAATAAAGTGAAAAGAATTAATCTTCCAATAATTTGAAGCCTAACAAAAACTCAAAACTCTGAGAATAGTTCCAAAAATTTTCCTTACTTTTGCCATATTAAAAACTTTAACAATGAAATTAAAAAATCTTCTTTTTTGGGTTGCAATTTTTTCTTTAAACTCATGGTTTTTTTCCCAAGAAAATAATACTTCATCTTCTGATGATTATTCTATTGCAACCGATAGACCCAGCGCGAGTTTTGCTTCTTCGGTGGTTCCAAAAGGAATTTTAATAGCAGAACTAGGTTATTTCAATCAATTGACAGATTTTGGAAATTCCATAATAATTTCTAATCAAACCATGCCTAATGCTATGTTGCGTTATGGTGTAAATGACCGTCTAGAACTTCGTTTAGGTACGGATTTTTATCAACATTCTACGAAATCGGATTTAGGGAATTCCAAAGTGTCTGGAATAAATCCCTTAAATCTTGGTGTAAAGCTGCATGTTCAAGAAGAAAAAGGCTTTATCCCACAAACTACTTTTTTAGGGCAACTACAACTTGCTGAAATTGCTTCTAAAGATTTTAGGTTAGATAGAAACCAAGCATTTTTCCGTTTTATGTTTCAAAACAATGTATCCGATAAATTTTTTATTTTATACAATGTAGGAATGAACTTTAACAATTTTGATAATCAATTTACTTCTACTTTTCTTTTAGGCTTTGTTCCTATCCAAAATTTAACTTTATTTATTGAATCCTTTGGTATTAAAAGTTCTGAATTGTCGGGTATAGATAATTATGCACACGTAGGAGCTGTTTACGTTATCAATAAGCGTTATCAATTGGATGCAACTTTTGGGTATGCTTATACTCAAAATGAACTTTTAAAGGATATAAAAAGTAATTTATTTTTTCAATTAGGATTTTCTACCTATTTAAGATTTTGCAAATGACGGAAGATTTATTTACTTTTCCCGAGGGCATAAAAGTTCAAAAAGAATATTCTTTTCAAGAATTGAATCAAATTGAGCATGCGGGATATTTTTCAGGAATGCCTCCTTATTTACGGGGACCTTATGCTAGTATGTATGTAGTAAAACCTTGGACGATACGGCAGTATGCGGGTTTTTCTACTGCGGAAGAGAGCAACGCTTTTTATAAGCGTAATTTAGCGGCAGGGCAGAAAGGTTTATCGGTTGCTTTTGATTTGGCTACTCATAGGGGCTATGATTCTGACCATGAACGTGTTATGGGAGATGTGGGCAAAGCTGGAGTTGCGATTTCTTCCTTAGAAGATATGAAAATCCTTTTCCAAGACATTCCTCTTGACAAAGTGTCCGTTTCTATGACCATGAACGGCGCTGTAATTCCTATCATGGCTTTTTATATTGTTACCGCTTTAGAACAAGGCGTTTCCCCTGATAAGCTTTCTGGTACTATTCAGAATGACATTCTAAAAGAGTTCATGGTTCGTAATACTTACATTTATCCGCCTCAGCCTTCTATGCGAATCATTACAGATATTTTTAAGTATACTTCTCAGAACATGCCTAAATTTAACTCAATCAGTATCAGTGGCTACCACATGCAAGAGGCAGGCGCTACTGCGGATATAGAGCTTGCTTATACTTTGGCAGATGGTATTGAATATATTCGTGCGGGTTTAAATGCGGGTTTAAAAGTAGATGATTTTGCTCCCCGTTTATCCTTCTTTTTCGCTATAGGTATGAACTTTTTTATGGAAATTGCTAAATTAAGAGCAGCAAGAGTGCTTTGGGCAAAATTAGTCAAAGAAAACTTTCAACCACAATCCGATAAATCTTTAGCATTAAGAACACACTGCCAAACTTCTGGTTGGTCGTTAACCGCTCAAGACCCTTATAATAATGTAGCAAGAACTTGCATAGAAGCAATGGCTGCCGCTCTAGGAGGAACACAATCCTTACATACCAATGCTTTAGACGAAGCCTTAGCTTTGCCTACGGACTTTTCCGCCGCTATTGCTCGTAATACACAAATTATTTTGCAAGAAGAAAATCAAATCGGGAAAATTATTGATGCTTTTGGGGGAAGTATTTATCTAGAAACTCTAACACAAGAACTTATAAAAAAGGCTCAAATTTTGATTGATGAGATAGAGCAACTCGGAGGAATGACCGCCGCAATAGAAAAAGGAATTCCTAAATTACGTATAGAAGAAGCAGCTACTCGCCGCCAAGCAAAAATTGATTCTGGAGAAGATATTATTGTTGGGGTAAACGCTTATCAAGCTGAAGGAAAAATCCCTGATTTATTAGTAGTTGATAACCAAGCAGTAAGAAATTCTCAAATTCAACGTTTAAATCAAATGAAATCTGCAAGGAATAACCAAGCAGTAGAAGAGATTTTGAATCAAATTACAGAATGTGCCAAAACAGGCAAAGGAAATTTATTAGAATTAGCTATTGAAGCCGCTAAACGTAGAGCTACCTTAGGTGAAATTTCTTACGCAATGGAAAAAGTTTTTGGGCGCCACAAAGCAGATATACAATCTGTTCAAGGCGTTTATTTGTCAGAATTTGCCAATAAAGAATTTATTCAAAAGGCAAGATTGCTTGCAGATCAATTTGAAGAGTTAGAAGGGCGAAGACCTCGTATTTTGATAGCTAAATTAGGGCAAGATGGGCATGATAGAGGAGCAAAAGTGGTTGCTACTGCTTTTGCTGATTTAGGTTTTGATGTAGATATAGGTCCTTTATTTCAAATTCCTGCTGAAGCCGCCAAACAAGCCGTAGAAAATGACGTACATTTGATTGGCGTCTCTTCTTTAGCCGCTGGGCACATGACTTTAGTCCCACAATTGGTTCAAGAACTCAAAAAATATGGGCGTGAGGATATCAAAATTATTGTAGGTGGAGTTATACCGCCACAAGATTACGAACCTTTAAAAGAAGCTGGTGCATTTGCGGTATTTGGTCCTGGAACTGTTATTCCTAAAGCTGCAATTGAGATTTTAGAACAGTTAATGCAAGAAATTGCGGAATAGCTTTAGTGCGACTTTTTAAAAATTGATGATTTAATTACATTTTTCCAATGATTATTTTTTGTTTTTGAGAGTTATAAAAGCAAAAATGAAAAATTAATTACTTGATAATCAATTAAAGGATAAAAAAAGTAAAAAAAATTTGGTGATTGTAATGAAATAAAGTAATTTTGCAGTCGCAAGGCGATACGACAGTTCCTTGGTCACTCCGCCAGGTCCGGAAGGAAGCAACGGCATCAGGTTGAGCAGTGCGATATCGTTCTTGCTTTTTTTATTTTATAGGATTTCCTTATCCATTTTCTTTTCAATATTGATTTTTATTTTATGCAGTTTTTTATAGATACCGCAAACCTTAAAGAGATTCAAGAAATACAATCTTGGGGTATATTAGATGGTGTTACCACAAACCCAACTTTAATGGCAAAAGAAGGTGTTTCAAATATTGATGAACATTATAAAAAAATTTGTGAATTAGTACCTAATGGTGCTATTAGTGCTGAAGTCATTTCAACAGACTTTGAAGGAATGATGAAAGAAGCTTATCATTTAGCGAAAATCCATGAAAATATTGTTATTAAAATTCCTTTTATCAAAGATGGAATCAAAGCAATAGCAGCATTAACTTCTGAAAATATTCAAACAAACTGTACTTTAATTTTTAGTCCAGTTCAGGCACTAGTCGCTGCCAAAGCTGGAGCTACCTATGTAAGCCCTTTTTTAGGAAGATTAGATGATATTGGTCATGATGGTATGGATTTAATTCGTTCTATACGTCAAATTTTTGATAACATGGCTTGCCCAACCATGATATTAGCGGCTAGTATTCGCCATACTCTTCATGTTTTACAATGCGGTGAGGCGGGTGCTGATGTTTTAACCATGCCTTATAAAGTTTTTGAAGGTATGATTAAACACCCTCTTACCGATATTGGCTTAGAAAAATTTTTAGAAGATTACCATAAGGTTTTCGGTAAAAAGTAATTTTTGAAACAACTTAACCTCTATTTGCTAAGTGTAAACTAACTAGAACCGAACTAATAGAGGTAAGATATTTACGATTTGATTTTTTTCTTTTTACAAAAAATTCTATTTTTGCCAATCAATTATTAAAAAAAAATGAATTTGTGGCATGAATTAACTCCCGGTAAAGATGCACCTAAAATTGTAGATGCAATTATTGAGATTCCTAAACGTTCTCGTGTTAAATACGAAATTTGCAAAGATACGGGTCTTTTAAAATTAGATAGAATTTTATACCCAAGTGCTCACTATCCTACAAACTACGGATTTATTCCTCAAACTTTTTGTGGAGATGGAGACCCTCTAGATATTTTAGTTCTTTCTGATGATCCTTTTGAACCCCGTTGTATTGTATCTGCAAGGGTTATTGGTGTGGTAAATATGGTAGATGGTGGTGATGCTGATGATAAAATTTTAGCTGTCGCAAATAAGGACATTACTCATTCTCATATTAACGACATATCTGATTTACCCGCTCATACTTTAAAAGAAATTCAAAACTTTTTTGAAACCTATAAAATCTTAGAAAACAAAAAAGTAGAAATTAACGGTATTTTTAACCGTGAAAAAGCCTACGAAATTATTTTGGAAAGCATTAAACTTTATGATTCAACTTACAGAGTAAAAAGCTAATTATAAAAGTTTTAACTAATTCAGGGTTTGGCTTTTGCTAAACCCTATTTTTTTATAATACGGAAATTATAAATTTCCTTGCGATTTATTAATTCAAATTTTAAAAAGTAAATCCCTGATGGTTCTAAACTTAAATCTATGGAAATTTGATGAGTATGATTCAACTTAACCTCTTGTATCATTTGACCTAAAGAATTAAAAATGAAAAATTGATCATTTTGCATGGATTTCTCATATTCCACAATAAATTTTCCATCAGTAGGATTGGGATAAATTTTCACGTCTTGGTGAAAAGGTTTATTTTTATTAACTTTTACATAATCACAGCTTGGTGAAATTTGAAAATCATGAAAACCTAATTCAGGGTCTTCATAACATCTTATTCCATCATAATAATTTAAGTAAGAAATTAATCCATGACAATATTGAGAAAAATCAGGCTGAGGTTTTTTTAAGAACCCAATTTTTTCAATGATATAACCTTCATAATCTGAATTAGTAGAGGTAACTTTCAATTGTTTTAAAGGTTGTTGATTAATTTGAATGGTTGAGGCTTCTTCCACAATAACATTCAATTCACAATCTCCACTTTTTACTACCCAAGATTCATTTTTTTGTTTAGAAAAGTCGTATAATAGCGTAAAAGATTGGGAGTAAAAATCATAAAAATATACTTGCTGATTTTCTTGATAAACAAACATAGTATCTGAAAAGCCTTCAATGGAAATACCTTTTTTTAAAAGCATTCTACAATCTTTTTGAAGTATAGAAGTATCTTTTATAACTTTCCATTGAACAAAATCTAATTCATTACCGTTGTTGCAACAACCACTACCAATTTGGTAAGTCCATTGAGCACCAATAGGTGCAAAGTTTTGGGAATAAAGGAAAAAAGGAAAGAAAAACAAACCAATAAGAAGCCTCTTCATAATAATTTTATTATAATTTCATTATCCAACCACCCCCTAAAACATCATCACCTTCATAAAAAACCGCAGATTGACCTGGAGTAATGGCTTCAACTTCTTCATGAAATATGATTTCAGCATGATTTTCATCTAATTGTTTAACTGTAGCATTAGCACCTTCGTGTTTATAGCGAATTTTAGTAATTGTAAGAGTTTCTTCGTATAGATTATCGTATTTAATTAAATTTAAACCACGAACTTTGGTGTAATTTTGTAGTAACTCTTCTTTTTTTCCAATTACCACTGTATTAGTATCAGGTTGAATATCAATTACATAATAAGGCTCACCCATTGCAATTAAACCTTTTCTTTGTCCTATAGTATAAAATGGATAACCTTCATGCTTTCCTACAACTTTTCCATTGGATAAAACAAAATTTCCATTCTCTAATTGATGGGTAAGTTCAGGTTTTTTACGTTTTAAAAAACTTCTATAATCATTATCAGGGATAAAACAAATTTCATAAGATTCTGATTTATTCACTAAATTATGGAATCCCATTTCTTTGGCCATTTCCTTGATAGTTTCTTTTTTAAATTGACCCATGGGAAAAATGGTTTTTTGTAAAGACGATTGAGGCAAACCCCATAAAACATAAGATTGGTCTTTATTATGGTCAATTCCTTTGGATACAACAAATCTACCATTTTCTTCTCTTTTATTTGCGTAATGACCTGTAGCGATGTAATCGCAACCTAAAATTTGAGCTTTTTTTAAAAGAGCGTCCCATTTAATATAAGTATTACAAATAACACAAGGGTTTGGAGTTCTTCCTGCAAGGTATTCCTCCACGAAATTATCAATAACGGATCCTCCAAATTCTTCACGAATATCTAAAACATAGTGAGGGAACCCCAAACGGACAGCTACATCACGGGCATCATTGATTGAATCCAAGCTACAACAGCCTGTTTCTTTTTTGGAACCACCAGCAGTTGCATAGTCCCATGTTTTCATGGTTATACCGACCAATTCGTAACCTTGTTCATGAAGCATTACAGCTGCAACAGAACTATCTATTCCGCCACTCATTGCAACCAGAACTTTTCCATTTTTACTCATACCTTGCGAAACAATAGAATTGAAAAAAAAGTTGAAATAACTTACAAATTTACGTAATGAAAGGATTAAAGTCAAGGGATATGAATATTTAGGGCGTGCCCCTCATGCTTTGCATTCGGGTCGGGCTTGCTTCGGGCTTCGCTGTTCGCTTCGGCAATCCTTTTTCTACTTTTTTCAAAAGCATCAAAAGGCAGTGCCACTTCGTGCCCTTCGCATCCCTCACGCAAAACCACTTGAAAATCAAAATTTTCAAACCTTAAAATTAGTAAAATGGTTTTAAGCAATTTCAATAAAATCGCTTCTTCTCATGATGAAATGTCTTCTGTAAAAAACGTCTTAATTGGAAGTCATTTTTCAATGTTTTCTCGTTCTAATTTTTCTAAAAGTTTATCCACAACAATAAACTGACAAGAAATGATATTGCTAAAAGAAAGCAATTACAACGAATCTATTTTCAAATTAGATTATTCAACTTCAAGGTCAACTTCTTCTAAAGATTGGTAAAAGTTCATTGCTTGATTACGAAAATCAATCATTTGAAGAGCTGCATAAGCTGCTTCTTCCCCTTTATTGCCATATTGTCCACCAGCTCTTTCTATAGCTTGTTCTAGAGTATTAGGCGTTAAAACCCCAAATATAATGGGCAGGTCATTATCTTGTGAAGCTTTAGTGATACCATTGGCTACTGCTTGGCATATAAAATCAAAATGTTTTGTTTCACCTTGAATAACAACACCAATACAAATAATTGCATCATAACAACCATAAGAAGCTAAATGATTAGCAGCATAAGATAACTCAAAAGAACCTGCAACATCAAACCTTTGTATAGTTTGAACATGATATTTTTCTAGAACTTGTTTAGCCCCTTGATAAAGTTTATCAGTAATTTCGGCATGCCAATTTGCTACTACAATTGCGATGTTTGTATTATCATAATTACTAAGAGGCTGGTAAGTTGCCTGCAAGTGAGCTAATGACATATCAAAAAACTTAATTAGATAATTTTTCTACCATTCTTTCTGCTCTGGCTTTTTCTTGAGAATTCGGAAATCTTTTAATAATCTCCTTATAAATACCTAAAGCAGCTTGATTTTGACCTGCAGCCTCATAGTTTTCGGCAGCCAACTGTAAATAAAATGGAGAAGTTTGGTTATTTTCAATTACTCTTGCAGCTTGTTCATATAGTTCTGCGGCTTTTGCTGGCTCATTTAATTCTTCATAAGCATATGCAATTGAGGCATAAGCAGATGCAGAAATTAAATTATTAGAGGGTTTAGAAAAAGACTCTAAATATTCAATTCCTTCTTGAAATTGACCTTTTTTTAAAGCAATCATTCCAAGATAATATTTTGCTTGATTAGCACTATAAGTACCAGAATAGTCCTCAAGAATAGCTTTAAAACCTAAATTTTTACCATCACCGTTAATGGCTTTGTCAAGAGAATCTTTTTCAAAAAGTGCAACTGCACCTAACATTTTTACTTCAGCTTCTTCATTTAACCAATTTAAATAATAATTATAACCAAAATATGCCGCAACAACTACTACTAATCCTATACCAAAATAGGAAATTTGTTTTTTATAATTTTCAAAAAACAGCTTTACTTTAGTTAAAACAGTTTCAGGATTAAGATTATCTTCAGTATCGTTTAACGTTGTTTTTGTAATCACCTCATTTTTAACTTGGTAAACCTCGTTATTTTGTTTACTCATATTTCTTCCTCAAATAAGCTCGCAAAGTTAGTAATTTTTTTTATATATCCAAAAAATTAATGCTTTTATTTTGAGTTTTTGGTGATTTTATCACAAATTAGGCAATTGGAATTTTGTTTGATAAAACCTCTATGGTACTCCTTATTCAATTAACAGTAACTCAGACAAAATAGAATTTAAAAATTATTCTCTAAATCAAAAATCATTTCACTTAAAACTTGAGTATCTGTAAATTGTTCAATTTTAAATTGGGCTTTTTTTCCATACAATAGGTTTAATCTTTCTTGAGTATTTCTTAATCCAATTCCACTTTCTGAACTCAAATTCGTATTAATTATCCCAGAAGAAAAAATTTGAATTACCCAATATTGTTCTTTTATGATGGAATAAATTTGTATAGTACCACCATTTCTTAACTTGGAAATACCATGTTTTATACCATTCTCAACTAAAGTTTGTAACATCATAGGTGGAAATGGGAATTTCAAAGTTATTGGATCTATATTTTTTTCAAAATTCAAACGCTCTTCGTAACGAATTTTTTCTAATTCTAAATAACATTCTACTGCTTTTAATTCTTCTTCAAAATGAACAAATTGATTTTGAGAGTGTTTCAAAGAGCGTCTTAATAAATCGGACAAAAGCGTTATGGCTTCTTTAGATTTTGTAGGGTTTTCATCAATTAAAGCACGAATACTATTTAATGCGTTAAACAAAAAATGAGGATTTAATTGATTTTTGAGGTGATTAAATTCAATTTCTTTTAGTGCTGTAACTAGTTCAACTCTTTCTTTGATGCTTTTTTTGTGTAAAATATATAAGTGATAAGTTAAAAACCAAACTGCAATATACTTTGACCAATTAAAAAAATAACTTAAAAACATTGCAGTTTGAACTTGCATAAAATAGTTAGAAAACATCCATTGGTCTAATGGAATGTTAATTATTGCCATAATAATAGTACAAAGAAACATAGCTATCACAGCTCTTGGAATTAATGCTATTAAATTCAAATTAAGCCAATTAAAATGAATGGCTATGCTTCTATAAATGTGAGTTAGGCTTATTCCTAAAAAAAAATTGAATAGTGAATTGAGTAAAATTTTAGAGTAATCCTGTGAAATGATTGTATACGTAATAGATTCATAAAACATAAATAATGTCCATATTCCAATTTGAAAAATTAGGTAATAATTTTCTTGTTTAATTTTCATAAATATTTACTGGATTTTATCTTTTACTTTTTCTGTAATTTGTATCCTTTTTCTAATTTTTTGAGCATTATTTAAATCCCTATCTCTTTGATACATTTTTTCTAATTCTAAAAGGGCTTCTAATCCATTGGGATATACTTGTAATGCTTGTAACAAATATTTTTCAGCATTTTTATAGTTTCGTAAGTCATTGTAAACTTTGCCTAAATTGATTAGTATAAAATAATCTAAGGGATTTTTATTATAGAGTTCCAACAAGGATTTAGTGGCAAATTCTAATGATTTTATACTGCCATCATTAGAATTCAAAGCCAATAAGGTAGATTTTAATTTAGCTTGAATTTGATGGGGCTGTAATTCGTAGGCTTTATCGTAATGAAAAATCGCTTGATCATAATTTTTTAAGTTTTCGTGAACTTCAGCCATAAGAATATTCCACCAAACTTTTTCTTGTAAACTAATAGGTTTGAATTGATGAAGAATTTCAGAAGCTTTATTCCATTGTTTTTGGTGAATATAAAACTTAATTGCTTCTAAGGAAGGGTTTTGGTAACCCAATTTTTGAATGGTATCTAAATAAATAGGGTTTGAATTACGGGTTTCGTAGTAATTCCAATAAGCTCTTGCTTGCATGTCTTTAGAAATAGACGTTTGGGTTTGACAAAAAAGTTGAATTTCTTGAATGAGTTTTGGACTTAAAATTTTGGGTTCCTCTTTGATTATGCGAATAAAATGGTCTGTAAATTTGACATGAGGAATATCAGAAGTACCGGATTGATTTAAGTGGCATTGAACGCAATTTTGGTTGTTTTTTTGTTCATTTTTTAATGAGCATTTTTTTTGATGAGGCTCCGAATGACATTTCAAACAGGCTTGTAGAGATAAGGATAAATCTGTAGGTTGATGAGCATTATGGCAAGTTGTACAAGACATTTTACTTTTTTGAAAGCAGGTGGATTTTTTTAAACGTTCTGCATGAGAAGCAATGCCAAATGATTCGTTATTAGAATTTTCTGTTGTAAAAACATCAAAAAATTGGTTAAGATGGTTTCCTGGTCTAAAATCTTGAAATCTTTTTCCTTTTTGATTAACCACTACTCCTTGTAAATGACATTGTTGACATATATCTAATTGTTTTTCAATGGTTAAATATTTAGGATTAACAATAGTATAGTCAATTTCTCCTTTACCTACATCTACTATTAAATCTTTTTCCATATTTTTAATGTGTATTTCTCCAGGACCGTGACAACGCTCGCAATCAATACTTTGTGCAATTTTTTGGAAATGATTAATCGTTCCTTCACTAAAAGGACTATAGCCATTATGGCAATGAATACATTCTTCTCCGAGTGGTCTTCTAAATCCTGAATTAAAGCCCTCATGATAACCAGGGGATAAATCCCACATTTTCTTTTGAGAATACCAAGTTATAGGGGCTTCATACAAAAAACCGTTTTTTTCAACGATATAAGAGCGTGTTTGTCTTCCTGAACCTACAATCCAATCAATTTTCCAAATATGAGAAAATAAAGTATCTTTTTTTTCATTTAATCGGAATTCATTAATAAATAAATTGTTATCTATCAAAATAGGTTGATAATAAAGTTGAGAATAACTGTCATAAACTATGGCTTTTTCAAAATTTTCTATCCAAGGTTGAGAACCGGGAATATAAAAAGAATGCCCCATACCACTATTTACAAATTCATTATAAATATCTTCATGGCATTTTTGGCAACTCTCTTTTCCCATATATTGAATTTCTGATGTTAAATTTTGGTAATTTTTATAGGTATTGCAGGAATTAAGATTGTAAAATATTAAAATTGCAATAAATATGCTCAAAAAACTATATCTAAAAACAATTATGATTTTCATAAGCTATTTTTTTTGATTTTTTTGAAACTTTTTTGGAAAGTAGCGTAAAAGTACATAAATTTGTAAAATAAACGCTGAAATAAATCTTCTTAAACTTAACTTATGAGTAGCAGTATCATTTTTCTTGCACTTTCAATCTTTTCATTAGGATTAAATTATATCCTTATTCAATTTTCTAAACAACTTGGTACCGTTTCTTTGAGGAATGATGGTCAAGAACGTTGGGACAATAGCAAAAAACCAATTATAGGAGGCTTAAGTTTTTATATAGGTTTTTTAATTTCTGCAATTGTTGCTTTATACTATTCCAATATTCCAATTAGTGAACAAAAAGACTTTTTGGCTTTATTAGTAATTACAACATTAGGTTTTTTTGTGGGTATTGTTGATGACGCTTTAACTACCAAACCTTTGTTAAAGTTCTCTGGTCAGACATTAGTAGGAATTTTAATTGTAGCATTTGGATATGAAATTCAGTTATTTAAAAATATTTATTTAGACGCTCCACTTACAATATTTTGGGCAGTGGGATGTTTAAATTCAATCAATATGTTAGATAATATGGACGGAATCACTGGAAGTGTGTCTTTTTCTATATTAGCAGCAATCATTGGTGTAATTCTATTCAACCCAATATTTACCCATTTTGATTATTACTTAATTCTTGGAATTTTAGGTACTTTAGCAGGCTTTTTAGTATTAAACTGGAACCCTAGTAAACTCTATATGGGAGATACAGGATCACAATTTTTAGGTGCATTATTAGCATTTTTTGGTGCTAAATATTTATGGAACTTACCTACAGCAGATGGAGAACTTATTTTCACGCGTCAAATTTTAGTAGCTGTATTAATATTTTTAGCACCTATTATAGATTCAACTTTTGTTACTGTTGCTAGAATTAGAAGAGGACAATCACCTTTTGTTGGAGGGAGAGATCATACCACTCATCATTTTGCTTTTCTTGGAATACCTATTAAAATTATTCCTTTATTTTATATAATGGTTACAGGTTTATCTGCGTTGCTTGTATATTCTTCTTTTACTGTTGCGGAACATTGGTCTCATTATTATACAGCCATGTTTGTAACCTATATATTTGCAATGTATGGATTATTTTTGTTATTTTATCAAATGGGTCTAAAAGCAAAAAAAATGAAAGAGTCTACACCTCAAACTCCTATCGTAATTCAAAAAATTGAAAATTCTATTGAAAAAGAATTAACTAATCAAAATTGAGAATTCTTTTTATTCATCAATATTTTTGCCCTCCTAATGGGTATGGAAATAATCGTTCTTATGAAATAGCAAAATATTGGGCACAAGAGGGACATGAAGTCACTATGTTAACTTCTTCAGCCCATTTTCCTAAGAATCATTCTATACACCACAAAAACTACCACTTTGAAGTTATTGATGGAATACAAACTCACATTTTGAATGTACCTTATTCACACTATTATACATTTACTAAAAGGATATTTGCATTCCTCAAGTTTTATTTCAAAGCCCATCAACTCATAAAAAAAATAGAAAAGACCGATTTAATATATGCCTCATCAACACCTCCAAGTGTAGGAGAATTGGGGAGAATTTGGTCAATAAAATGGGATGTACCATTAATCTTTGAAACTGTTGATGTATGGCCTGACGTACCTGAACAAATGAAAATTCTTAATAGTCAATGGATACTAAAATATTTACATACTAAAGTTGAAAAAATTTACAATCATTCAAGTAAAATCATTGCATTATCACCTGATATGAAAAATCAAATTATGAAACATAATATTGCTGAAGAAAAAATTTATGTTTCATATAATGGTACCAATACTGACAATTTTTATCCCATTCCTAAAAATAACAAAATTCCGAAAATCATTTATGCAGGTGCAGTAGGAAAAGTAAATGATGTTTCAAATTATATAAAAGCTGCAAAATTTCTAGAAAATAAAGCAGATTTTATCTTACTTGGTAATGGAAATGAAGCTCAAAAAACTCAAAAAATTATTCAAGAATTTAAACCAAAAAGTTTTATTTGGAATACTTGGATTCCTAAAAATGAAGTTCACCCTTATATTGCAGGTTGTGATATCGGTGTTTCTACGATTGCAAATTATAAAGTACTTGAAGCAAATTCTGCAAATAAATTTTATGACTACTTAGCATGCGGCTTACCCGTTGTAAATAACTATGAAGGATGGCAAAAAGATTTTTTATTGGAAAATAATTGTGGATTAAGCTCAATACTTGGAAATTTAATGGAATTTGTTCAAAATCTTGAATATTTGATTGAAAATGCAATGGTTAGAAACAAAATGAGCATAAATGCAAGAAATGCTGCAGTCAGATATTTTCACAGGAAGGATTTAGCTTTAGATTTATTAAGGATAATTAACAGTCAATTATAATAAATTTTGTTTTGTAATGAGTTGTACCCAATTTGGCAGGTACGAAAAGAATGATGAATATTGAAAAAGGAGTAAAAAAAATAAAGAGCTAAGGGGCGGCAACCTACTCTCCCACCAATTACGGAAGTACCATCGGCGACGTTGGGCTTAACTTCTCTGTTCGGAATGGGAAGAGGTGAACACCAACGCTTTAGCTACCCTTAGCTCTTTTTTAAT
>CAZBPK010000170.1:0-19474 GCA_964493765.1 uncultured Bacteroidia bacterium
CAAAAATTTTATTATCAAACAAATGTTTGAAAGTATTTCCTCCTAATTGGTGAAATAAATTCAATACATTAGCATTTAACCCCCAATTGTACTCTGGGGTTACTACAATTACAATTTGAGCATCTTCCCATTTTTTTATCAATTCAGATTGAAAATTTGAAAGATTGTTAGGGTCGATGGAATCTTTTCCTACTAATGGAATATCGTCATTCACAAAATCCATAACATGAGTATCATAACCTTTTTGTTGAAAGATTGATTGAATATATAATGAAGACTTTATAGAGCCGCTTGCTTTTCTATGAGAAGTGGATAAGATTAAAACTTTCATGACTTTATAAATAAAATTGTATAAAAAAACGTTCCAAAATTATTGCAAATAAGAATAACAAAAACAAAAAACCTCCTTTTTGTAAAGGAGGTTTTGATTATGAAAGATTTATAAAAATTATTGACCTTCTTTCATTCTTCTCATTGCTTCTTTGATGTCAATTCTTACGCCATCATAGTAAGCAACAATCCAAGCATCTTTAATACCCATTTTTCTGATATCTTTTTTGAAAGCATCAGCCATGTTATAATCTTTAAATTTACCGATAGTATATTTATTTAGATTATCACGAGTTTCTCCTTCAAAGTTTTGAGTTTCAGATAAGTATTGATTAATGTTAAAGTATTGGAAAGCACCAATTTGAACTTTGAATACCAAACCTCTTTCAACACCTTTTACCTCTTGTTGTTTAGAAGCTTCTAAAGCAGTATTACACTGAGCTAACTGATTTTTTAAGTTGGTAATTTCAGCATCTTTGCCTCTAGATTGATTTTCGCATTTGTCTAATTGAGCTTGTAACTCTTGGTATCTTTGAGAAAGCTCATTATTTTTTTTAGTTAATTCATCAATAGTTTTTTGGTAATTTTCTATTGTGCTTTTCAAAGAAAGTGGATTTTTAACATAAGTTTTTGCTTTCTTTTTCCACTCTTTTTTTACTTTTTTATCACCACCTTTTTGAGCAAAAGCTGGAGTGGTAGTGAATAAAACTGCCATTAAAAGGGATAAACCCATTGCATACTTTTTCATACTTTGTGTATTATTTATATTTAGCGTGCAAAATTATGAAATAAAAGTCCATTTTTGCAAATATTTTTGGGATTTATTCTAACTTTTTTTTAGTTTTGCATTTCAAATTTTCCACATATAAAAAATTTTAAAATCAATTAGATATGAGTAAAGTTACAGTAATTGGAGCTGGAGCTGTCGGTGCTACATGTGCAGACGACATCGCAAGAAAAGGTATCACTAAAGAAGTGGTTTTATTAGATATTAAAGAAGGTTTTGCTGAAGGTAAAGCATTAGACCTTTTTCAAACTTCTTCTTTATTAGGTTTTAATACCTTAATTTCTGGTTCAACCAATGATTATTCAAAAACTGCTAATTCTGATGTAGTAGTTATTACATCCGGCGTCCCTAGAAAACCCGGTATGACTCGTGAAGAACTTATCGGCATTAATGCGGGTATTGTTAAAAATGTAGTTGAAAATACTTTAAAATATTCCCCCAATGCCATTATTATTGTAGTTTCTAATCCTATGGATACTATGACTTACTTAGCTTATCAAGCCGCAGGTATCCCTAAAAATAGAATTATTGGTATGGGAGGAATTTTAGATAGTGCTAGATTCAAATGCTATTTAACCTTAGCTTTAAATTGTGCTCCTACCGATTTACACGGAACGGTTATTGGTGGCCATGGTGATACTACTATGATTCCTTTAATTCGTTTTGCTAAATTAAACGGTATCCCTGTTACCAATTTCTTAGACCAAGCTACTTGTGATAAAATTGTTGCCGATACTATGGTAGGCGGTGCAACTTTAACCAAATTGTTAGGTACTTCTGCTTGGTATGCTCCAGGTGCCGCTGTTTCTGTTTTAGTAGAAAGCATCTTGTTAGACCAGAAAAAAGTACTTCCAAACTCTGTTCTTTTAGAAGGTGAATATGGACAAAAAGATATTTGTATGGGTGTGCCTGTAGTAATTGGAAGAAATGGTTGGGAAAAAATTATTGACCTTAACCTGAATGATGATGAAATGGCTAAATTCAAAGCCTCTGCAGACGCAGTAAGAAATATGAATGATGTTCTTAAAACTTTAGTTTAATCACAATTTATTTTTCTCAGAAAAGGCTATCTTAGAAGGTAGCTTTTTCTATTTATAGGTTAAGGCTTTAAGATAAATTTGGGCGTGTCCCTCATGCTTAGCATTCGGGTCGGGCTTGCTACGGGCTTCGCTAACGCTTCGGCAATCCTTTGGCGGCTCATTCTTCGCAGCCAAAGGCAGTGCCACTTCGTGCCCTTCGCATCCCTCACGCTTATATTCAAGTAAAACTTATAAAATTTCCTTAGCTAATTTTTCCAGGCGGAATTACAATTCCTAGTTTTTTATGTAATTCATCACGTAATTGTAATAATTTTTTATGACGAACTAACAAATTCATCTGCTCCTCTTCATTTGCTTTTCTGATAGCTTCTAAATTCATTGTAATCATTTCTTCCATTTTTTCTAAATCATAATGCAAATAAGCAGAATTTAAGGATTCCAATGGGTCTCCATCAATATCTTGAGTAAAAATACCATATTGTTCCCAATGAGGAGAAATTTTTTCAACGTTTAACATAAAGTCAGAAATGAGTTTTCCCAACTTGGGATTTTCATGATTTAAGAGTTTTAAAGTCAAACTGTCTAAGTGCTCTAAATTGGATAATATTTCTTTTCTTATCCATTCAAAATCGGGAGTTCGAAACTCTGCTTCATAAAATTTTTGAATTAAAACTTCCTGAATTAAGATAGTCTGATTTTCAGCAAAAAAACTTTTATTCCCTGAATAAAAAAACAAACGTAAAAGTTCTTTTTCTTTATCATAAAAAGGAATTGCTTGATTTTTATTAGCAGTTTTTGTAGGTTCTTTTTGAATCTGTTTTTGGAACTTAGATTCCTCAACAATTTTTTTGTTTACGGCAATATTGAGAACGCTCTCACTAACCTCTAATTGTAAAGCAATTTGTTGAACATAAAGAGCTTTTTTTAGGTCATCTTGAATTTTGGATAAAGTTTCAGAAATAATTTTAATGACCTCAACCTTATCCTGAGGGGAATTTATATTAAACTGATTTTTTAGCGTATTCAACTTGAATTGAACTGCATCTTCAGCCTGATTGAGTAATAAATTTTCTAAATTTTCTTTTCCATTTTTTTGTAAATAGGAGTCAGGGTCTTCTTGATTGGGTAAAATCAATACCTTAACGTTTAAATCTTCCTCTAATAAAATATCAATCGCTTTCAAAGTCGCTCTAATTCCTGCTTCGTCACCATCGTAAAGAATAGTAATTTGTTGAGCAAAACGTTTGATTAAACGTGCTTGTTCATGGGTTAAGGCAGTTCCACAAGAAGCGACAGCGTTTTCAAATCCATATTGATGTAAACTTACAACATCTAAATATCCCTCTGATAAAATCGCATAACCTTTTTTTCTCATGGACTCTTTGGCTTCGTAAATCCCATAAAGTGCATAACTTTTGTTATAAACGATACTTTCAGGTGAGTTAATGTATTTTGCAGTTTCTTTTGAAGAATCTAAGGTTCTACCACCAAAACCAATAATTTTTCCTTGTAAGTTTTTAATAGGGAACATAATACGGTTTCGGAAACGATCTATCCATTGATTATGCTCATTCTTTAAACTTAACCCAGATTCTAAAATATACTCTTCTTTAAAATATTTTTGAAGTGCAGCTTTTACAAAAGCATCTTTTGCATTAGGTGCAAAACCTATTTGAAATTTTTTTTGAATATCCTTAAAAATTCCCCTCTTTTCTAAATAGCCTTGAGAAAGATTTGATTTTTCAAATTCGGTTAAAAAGTATTGATTAGCAAAATCATTTAAAATAAAAATGCTATCTTTTTTAGCAGTATCATCAGGATTATAAGGAGTATTTTCTAATTCAATAGTGATATTAAACTTTTTAGCCAATTGAATAATAGCCTCTTGAAAAGAAATTCCTTCCATTTCCATAATAAAATTGACAACACCACCACCTTTACCCGTAGAAAAGCATTTATAAATACCTTTTGAAGGAGAAACAGCAAAAGAAGGAGTTTTTTCTGTTTTAAAAGGAGATAATCCCCACCATGTATGTCCCCTTTTTTTTAGTTCAACATAATCACTAATTACTTCAACTATGTTTGATGTAGAAGTCTGAATTACATTTTCAATTGTATTAGAAGGGATTCTCATAAATTTTTAGGATTCAGTATTTTCCTTAATTGATCACTCAAATTATTGAGAGCAAATATCGTAAAAAATATCATAAAACCGGGAAAAACAATTAACCACCAAGCATTCAAATTGTTTCTTCCAGATTTTAATAGTGAACCCCATGAAGTATAATTCACACCAAGACCTAAAAAGCTTAATGCGGACTCAATCAGTATAGCAGCAGCAATCGCAAAAGAAATTGAAACCCAAATGGGAGGTAAGGCATTGGGAATTACATGTTTCATAAGAATGATAAATTGGGAAAATCCTTGATTTTTAGCGGAGGAAATATAATCCAAATTTTTTATTTTTAAAATTTCTGCCCGAATTAAACGAGCAAATATAGTCCATTGACCAAATGCAATAATGGAAATCAATAAAAGCAGACTAGGTTTAGCCACTGCTATTAAAATAATGACTAACAACAAAATAGGTATAGAAAGCTTTATTTCTATCAATCGTGAAATGATGATATCTAAAGGAATAGCGATTTTATGCGATAAAAAACTATAACGCTTTTCAAGGAATGAAAGGGATTTCCAAAACAACAAAATCACAGAAAAACAAAGAAAAATGCTTTTCAGAATTTCCCATAGGAACAAATAAAAATTTTGAGAGAGTGCGTCTGTAATGGAATAAGAACGAGCATAAAAACTCATGAAAAAAGCCCAAAATCCAATACTTAAAGAAATGAATAATGAATATCGACTTACTTTAAAATCATAATCCCCCCAAAAACCAGCAATAGCGCCCAATAAAACTCCCAAAATAGTAGCGATAAAAGTTGCGGATAAACTTATTATTATTGCATAACGAGTTCCATAAATTAAACCACTTGCAATATCACGTCCTAATTCATCAGTACCTAAATAATGGTAAAACTTTTTTTCTTTCACTTTTAACACCGATAAAGGAGGGCTTGCTGGTGAATTTTCCATATCTAATTGTTCTGCTGAAAAGGGTATTAATGTCCAGATGGCATTTTCTAGATTTAATTTTTTCCAATCTTTGTTCATAAGTTCACTATCCCATTGATACAATTCTAAGTGATATAAAATATCATAAACAACTGGAAAATAAGATTTTTTATTGTATTGGGCATATAAAGGTTTATCATTTGCAATAAAATTGGCAAAGAAAGTGAGAAGAATCAAAAAGCATAACCATAAAAAAGAAAAACTCAATGATTTAAAAAAAGTTAACTTTTTAATAAAAAACATTTTAGGATTTTTAACAAATAATATTAGTTAATGACCAATATGCTTGCAAAAATAATATTTTTTTGAAAAAGCTCAAAAAAACTTACAGACAGCAAATGCAATTTTTGAAAAATGATTTAATGATTATTTTCATCTTTTTTTATCAAGTTAATTTTTTTGAAAAAACAAAAACCACTCTTTATGAGCGGTTTTTGTTTTAATCAAAATACCTTCATTCAATTAATTCAATGAGGGTGTTTTTTTATACTCATTAGGAATATCAGAGGTTAAAGTTTTTAAGAACGCTACAATGTTCTGAGTATCTTCATCATCCATTTGTCTTCCTAATTGAACTCTGCCCATAATTTTTACTGCAGAATCTAAACTAGTAATAGAACCATCATGAAAATATGGTCCTGTTTTTTCAATATTTCTTAAAGAAGGTACTTTAAACATATATTTGTCATTGGTATCTTTGGTGACAACATATTTCCCTTCATCAATTTTTTTGCTTCCTGTATGCTCCCAATAATTTGCATAAACGCCAAATTTTTGGTATTGATTTCCACCTAATAAAGCCCCAGTATGGCATTGAGTACAACCATTTGTTGTAAAAGCTACTAAACCTTTTTTCTCTTGTAAAGTTAAAGCAGATTTATCGCCCGCAATGTATTTATCAAAACGTGATGGAGTAATTAATTTTCTTTCAAAAGTTCCAATAGCTTTTTGTAAGTTTTCATAAGTAATTGGATCTTTAGCCTCTGGAAATGCCTTTTTAAATAAATCTTGATATAAAGGTATTTTTTTCAAACGATCCACTAAAAACTGTTTATTAGGAATATTCATTTCAACAGGATTTAAGATAGGCATACCAGCTTGTTCTTCTACGTCTTTTGCTCTGCCATCCCAAAATTGAAACGCATGAAGAGCTGCATTTAAGGTAGTGGGGGAGTTTCTTTCTCCATTTTTACCTTCATCACCCGGTGAAGTTGGTAAATTATCCACCCCGAAAGTATTCAAATTGTGGCAAGAATTACAACTATTGTTACCTTTCATGGATAAACGAGTATCATGATACAAATGATAACCTAAATTTACCATAGGATCATCAAGTCTAGCAGTAGAATCGGGTGCATTTAGTACTTGAAATACTGCAATTTTTTCTGCAATAGTTGCATCATAGCGGTCATGTTCTTTTTGTTCATTGCTGGCTTGTTGATTGCCAGAGCATGAGTATAAGAAAATAACTGTTAATAACCCTAGAATTTTTTTCATAAAATAATGTATTAATCCTTTGTAACATCACTAATAATAATTTAGTTCCTATAAAATGAATTTATCAACCATGAATTAATTTATTGAAGCAAAATCTTTTGTGAATCTAAATTAATTTTTATCCACACAAATATTATTAATTCTATGAATTTCAATAAATTATACTTAATTAAAAATAAACTTTTAACCTTCTATTAAAAATTCCTAACTTTGCCACTCAATCATTATGAAGAAATTTGAGTTTACAACCCAAAAAGATACACGATCTGGATTTGGAGATGGATTATTAGAATTAGGGAAAAAAAATGAAAAAGTGGTAGGTTTATGTGCAGATTTAACGGGTTCTCTAAAAATGAATGCTTTTCAAAAGCAATTCCCTAGTAGATTTTTTCAATGTGGAATTGCTGAAGCCAATATGATGGGTGTTGCTGCTGGTATGGCAACTTCTGGATTAATACCTTTTACAGGAACTTTTGCCAATTTTTCTACGGGAAGGGTTTATGATCAAATACGCCAATCTATAGCATATTCCCAAAAGAATGTAAAAATTTGTGCTTCTCATGCAGGTTTAACTTTAGGAGAAGACGGTGCTACTCACCAAATTTTGGAGGATATTGGTTTAATGAAAATGTTACCCCATATGACTGTAGTAGTTCCAGCTGATTATAATCAAACGAAACAAGCTACTTTGGCTATTTCTGAAATCAATGGACCCGTTTATTTACGTTTTGGAAGACCTTCTTGGCCTGTGTTCTTGCCAGAAAATGATTCTACATTTCAAATTGGAAAAGCTCAAATTTTGTTAGAAGGAAATGATGTTTCCATCTTTGCTTGTGGTCATTTGGTATGGAATGCCATAAGAGCTGCTGAAGTTCTGCATGAACAAAACATTTCCGCTGAAGTGATTAACATTCATACCATTAAACCTTTGGATATAGAGGCTATCTTAAAATCAGTATCTAAAACAAAATGTGTAGTTACAGCAGAAGAACATCAGAAAAACGGTGGTCTTGGTGATTCTGTTGCTCAAGTTTTAGCACAAAATTTACCTTCCCCTATAGAGTTTATAGCTGTTAATGATTCTTTTGGACAAAGTGGTACTCCTAAGGATTTGCTAAAAGAATATCATCTTGATGTTCCTGATATCGTAGAGGCTGCAAAAAAAGTTATTAAAAGAAAATAACTTGGTATCAATTTTGAGCATTTGTAATTATCTCATAATTATTTAATCCCATGAAAGAAAATATTATTTTTTTGCTTTTAGCAACTTTTATTATTAGTTCTTGTGGAACAAGGTCTATTGGTTTTCAAGCATTAGAGCCAGGTCAAATTACATTACCCGCTGATGTAAAAACTATTGCAGTGATAAATCGTTATAAACCCGATAGAACCAAAGACAAAGTTTTAAATTTTATTGAAGGTTTATTAACCGGCGAAATGATAGGAACAGACTTAGTGGGTTCTAGAGCGACTGTTGAAGGTTTGCAAAGTAAACTCTCTGAAAGCCCTAGAGTAAAAGTAATATTTGTACCTTATGAATTAAAAGGCTCTGGTACAGGCTTTTTCCCTAATCCATTAGACCCAAATGAAGTAAAAAAAATATGTGACCAATATTCTGCTGATGCTTTGGTTACATTAGAAGCCTTTGACCATGACGTTTCTAGAAGGGTAAAAAGAATAGAAAGTAAACGAACTGTTAATGGTAAAGAAGTTATTGACATAAGTTTTAGAGCTACTAAATGGATAAGAATCAATGCAGGATGGAGAGTTTATGATGCCACAGGCACCAAATTAATAGATGAGCACCAAATGTTAACTCAAATGGGCTTTGATAATACCGCCTCTACTGAAGTTGCTGCATTCGCTGGCATTCCTAATGCTATGCAATTAGTTCCTCAAGTGGGAAATAGAGCTGGTATTGATTACGCTACCAGAATAGCTCCCCATTATGTATGGATTACACGTTCATTTTTTCAAAAAACCAAAAATCAAAATATTAGACAAGGTGCAAGCAAAGCAAGATTTGGTTATTGGAGTGAAGCCGCAGAAATTTGGATGAAAGCTACCGAAGACCCTGATCCTAAAAATGCTGCAAAAGCTTGTTATAATATGTCTATTGCCGCAGAGGCTATGGGTAATTTAGATGTTGCTGAATCTTGGGCTAAAAAAGCTTATGAAAGACACCCAAAATCCAGATATAATAATCGTATTTGGGAAATTAAGGAAAGAATCCAAAGTTCTCAAAAACTTGACATGCAAATGGCTCCTGTGGAAGATAATCCTTAATTATTTTTTTCTTACTGATAATCAAGATATTTCAAAATAAATTTGCATTTTTGTAACTTTTATAAGTAATTTTACGTAGTAATTTGTAAGCTCTACAATATAACTAAAAAAAAATGAGAATTATAACCGAAGAAATACAATCATACGTGGAAAATTATACAGACAAAGAACCCTTTTTACTTGCTGAGCTAAATAAGGAAACTCACCAAAAAACCATGTTCCCTAGAATGATTTCTGGGAATTACCAAGGTAGATTATTGAGTTTTCTATCTAAATTAGTTCAACCCAAATTTATCCTTGAAGTGGGTACCTACACAGGTTATGCAAGTTTATGTTTAGCCGAAGGTCTATCAAAGGACGGCAAAGTAATCACAATTGAAGTGGATCCTGAGTTAGAAATATACTCACAAAAATATTTTGATTTATCTGAATTAGGGCACTTAGTAGAACAAAAATTAGGGAATGCTTTAGATATTATCCCTCATTTAGAACATGAATTCGACCTCGTCTTTTTAGATGCTGATAAAATGCGTTATTTAGATTACTATGAAGCTATTTTACCTAAATTACGTTCAGGGGGGTTATTAATTACCGATAATGTGCTTTGGAGCGGACAAGTTGTAGATGCTAAATTTGACGATAAAACCACCAATGCTCTTCGTGAATTTAATGATTATGTTGCTTCTGATGAAAGAGTAGATAAAATCATTTTGCCCATTCGTGATGGTCTATTCTTAATTAGAAAAAAATAACCCTTGAAAACAAAAAAATGACTCTTTAATTCAACAAATATTTTTAAAATAAAAATGCAAAATCCTCTTGAAAATTATTCAAGAGGATTTTTATTGGAAATATTATCTAAATTAGTTGCTACCTAAAACGTAAGTAAAACCAAAGTTGATGCCACCCGCAACATTCATAGTAGATGGCCTTTTTGCTGCATTAGGATTAGACGTTCCTTTAAATTTGGACTCTAGATTGTCCCAAATTTTGGGTTGATTGGTAGTAATAGGAGTGCCATTATATTCAATTTGTGTAACTTCCTTATTTTCTGCATCACCAAAGGCATAATCAAAGCGGAACGTTAAATCTAAATACATGTTATCTGCGATTTTGAAGGCTGTCCCAAAGCCTAATACCCACGCTAATTGAAATTTGGTATAAGGAGAATCAGAATATTTTCCTTTGCTAGTGGTAGAACCGAGGTTAGGAACAGTAGTTGTTAATTCAACCTCATCAAAATTGATAGTAGCTTTTGTCTCAACATTTGTTACACGATTTTTGATAGTAATTTCGTCTTTAGAGTTCATTAAGAACATCAATTGAGGACCTGTATAAAATCTAAATCCAGAAGTTGAAGAAGGGTCAGAGCCTGTGCTAAATAAAAAGGGAATTTGTAAATAATTTAATTTTGTGGTTGCTGTTAAGTCGGCTTTTGCACTAGGGCTTCCATAGGGGGCATAATCTAATTCTCCTTTGTATTTTTGTCCACGAGAAGAGAAGGCTAAGCCCGATTCAATACCTACAAAATCCGTAAAATGATACCCTAATCTTAAACCTACGTTTGTTCCCCATTTGGGTTGATAATCTAAATTAGGACCTTCATTAGAATCCTGTTCATTGAATAACCAAGTACTTTGAGGACCTCCAATAACGCCTACATGGAGTCCTTGCTGAGCATTCACTACATAGCCTAAGCTAAATACTAAAAAAAACAATACTTTTTTCATTGTTGTAAAAACTTTAAATTTTACTGCAAATGTATGCAAATTTATGAACTAATAAAAAAAAATTTCATGCTTTTTTAATTTGCTCCTTTTATATTGGGAATTATTTATACTAAAAAATGTTCCTTTATTAAATGAAAACTCAAAATATATTTATATTTTTGTGATAGATTTTAAGCATGAAAAAGCAAAGCACATTCAAAAAAAATTGTGGTACTATTTGGGTGCAAAGTTTAATTTTGCTTTATTTATTTTCCGCTTGTGAAACGACTAATCAAAATGATTGGGTTGCAAAAATTTTATATTTTGATAACCAACAATTACGAACTCAATATATCAATCACTCCATTCAAGAAATTAAATCTATAGAAACTTTACCTTTAAAATTTGAAGATGAAGCAGGGCTTGCTTATCAATTTCATTTAGACCCAAACACGACTGCAGAAGTTTCCTATTTTAAAAATATTGAAGATACTACTTTTAAAGTTATTGCTTTTTCTGCAAATATTCATTTCAACCAAGAAAAACAAGCCATTGAAACTTATAAATCCTTTGAAAATCATTTCCAAAAATTATACGGAGTTTTTGATGGTACTTTTGGTAACCAAGAATGGATTATTCCAGATATGAATTATCGCATAACCCTAAAACTTCAAAATCAGAAAAAAGAAATCTTAATTACCTGTTCGTCTATTTCATGAATACATTTTTATTTGTTGAACAAAGCCCCAATCCATTGGCAATTAAATGTGTTTTTAAAGAACCTTTTTTGCAAAAAGACGCTTTAATTTTTGATATTCATCAGCATTCTTCTGAAAATTGGTTAGAACCCTTTTGGAATTTAGGTTATTTACAGCAAATCTATATAGCTCAAAATTTTGTAGTTTTTATTCACCAACCTCTTGAAAAAAAAATAGATTCTCATTTATCACCATGGGCGGATAAAACACATGAAATTCAAAACCTGCTCAATAAAATTCCTTTTCCATTAAATACAAATGCTAATGAATATATATCAGAAGAAAAAGAACTAATAGCCATTCAAGAATGGTTAGATAAGTTTATCAAAAAAGCTACATGGATTCATGGGGGAGCATTTCAAGCTGTAAAAATCATTAACGGAATTTTATTTTTACGACCTGATGGTGCTTGTTATCAATGCCCTTATTTAGGAATGACCGTATATAAAGGTATTTTAGAACCTTTAAGTTTAGAGTTTCCTCAAATTCAAAACATTCAATTAACTTATGATTTTGTTTCAGCTCATTAAAACCGTTTTTCAACTTGCTTGGTTTATTATTGTTACTATATTTAAATGGATGTTCATTCTATTTTGCTTCATTTTTGTTATTGCAATTTTCTTACCTGAAAATCAACAATTTAGCGATTCAGATTACGATAAATACAACACTAATCCATTTAGTGATTCTACTTTTCACCAATTAGAAGAACATTTAAACACAAACAATGAAAAACAATACAATGAAAGTAACAAACTAAAAATCATCAAAGATTGTATTGCACAAGTTCCTGTTTCTAATTATACCCGCTTTTGGAAAGATTACAGTAATAATACTTATTCTCAGACCATTGAAGTGAAAAATGGAATAGTTTGTGAAGCTAGTTATAATAGAAATCAACTCTATGTTGAATACAACTATGATAACCAAAATTATTGGAGAAATGTATATTCTCAAATCGTTAAGTTTGATACTACACAAATGCAATTTGTTTACGATTATTTTGAAAAAATTCGTGTAGAAAAAGAATTAGATTATCCAGACTTTGCAAATATTGTTGTTTCATTTGTGCAAAGTATTCCTTATACATTGATTATTTCAACTTCTCAAGAAGAGGCAAAAAACAATGGAGGATTTATGCGCGATTATATAGAAAACCAAAAAGGACCCTTAGTAGAAAATATTAAATATGGATTTTTAAGTCCTTTGGAGTTTTTACATTCTATTCGTGGAGATTGTGACACAAGAACCTTAACCGTTTATAGCATATTGTCACACTTTGGTTATGATGTGGTAATTATTAATTGTTCTACTCATTCAATGATAGGTTTAAACTTACCTTCACAAGGAAAAGCATTAAAATACAAAGGGAAAAAATATTATTTTTGGGAAACTACCGCAACAGGTTGGGAGTTAGGACAGTTGCCCGCAGAATATGAACTCATCTCAGATTGGTATATTGCTTTACCCTCAGCAAATGACTATTAAAAAAGATTAGAACGCTCTACTCTGCTCGGCAAATTATTTTGGCACCTCTAGTACTTAAATTAAAAAAAGCCACAAGTTTTAACTTTACTTTCTTGTGGCTTTTTGTATTTCAAAATTATTGAATAATTTACCTATAAGACTCCATAGGAGGACAAGTACAAATCAAGTTTCTGTCTCCATGGGTATTGTTTATTCTAGCTACAGAAGGCCAGAATTTACCTTGTTTTACATAAGGCAGAGGATATGCGGCTTTTTCACGTGTATAAGAGTGTTTCCAAATATCAGCAGTTACCATTTCAGCAGTATGAGGTGCATTTTTTAATACATTATCTACTTTATCGGCTTTACCTTCTTGCACTTCTTGAATTTCATGGTAAATGCTAATTAAAGCGTCGCAAAATCTATCCAATTCTTCTTTAGGTTCGGATTCTGTAGGTTCAATCATTAAAGTGCCGGGAACTGGGAAGGATACTGTCGGTGCATGAAAACCGTAATCCATTAATCTTTTTGCTATGTCTTCAACTTCAATACTACAAGTATGTTTATAAGCACGTAAATCTAAAATAAATTCATGAGCACAAAAACCATTAGAACCTTTGTATAAAACTTTGAAATAAGTTTCTAAACGCTTCATCATATAATTTGCGTTTAAAATGGCGTATTTTGTAGCATTGGTAAGTCCTTTTTCACCCATCATGCAGATATAAGCATAAGGAATTAGCAGAATTAGAGCAGAAGAATATTGAGATGCAGATACAGCAGAAATGCTTTTATCGATAGATTTTCTATCAAATACCGTTTTGGGTAAATAAGGAACTAAATGTTTGGCTACACAAATTGGCCCCATACCTGGACCGCCTCCCCCGTGAGGAATACAAAACGTTTTATGTAAATTCAAATGGCAAACATCGGCACCAATCATAGCTGGAGAAGTTAATCCTACTTGTGCATTCATATTGGCGCCATCCATATAAACTTGACCCCCATATGCATGAATTAAAGAACAAACATCTTGAATGGTTTCTTCAAAAACACCATGGGTAGAAGGGTAAGTAACCATTAAACCTGCAAGATGATCTTTATGTTGGTCTGCTAATTGTTGGAGATTTTCAAAATCTATGTTACCATTTTCATCACATTTTACTACTACTACTTGAAAACCTGCCATTACAGCAGAGGCAGGATTGGTTCCATGAGCAGATGCAGGAATTAACATAATGTTTCTATGTCCTTCTCCTTTATCTTTTAAATAAGCACGAATAACTAATAAACCCGTATATTCTCCTTGAGCACCAGAATTAGGTTGAAAAGAAACACCCGCAAAACCGGTTATCTGGCTTAGTGCTTTTTCTAATTCTAAAAATAATGTATGATAACCATTAGCCTGATTTTTAGGGGCATAAGGGTGAATATTAGCAAATTCAGGCCATGTAATTGCCATCATTTCTGTAGTGGCATTTAACTTCATGGTACAAGAACCCAAAGAAATCATGGAAGTAGTTAAACTTAAATCCTTCTTTTCTAAGCTTTTGATATATCTTAATATCTGATGTTCAGAATGGTATGTATTGAAAATAGGATTATCTAAATAAGAAGTAGTTCTTTCTGCAAACTTGGGTATATCTAATTTTACCTCGTTGGCAATTGCGTAAACATTAGGGATATCATGAACTTCATCTAAACATTTCGCAAATACTTTTACAACTAAATCTAAATCTGCTAAACTAGTGGTTTCATCAATAGAAATTCCAACAGAAAGGTCATCAAAATAACGGAAATTGATTTTTTCTTTTTCACTTTCTAATTTTAAAATATCACATTTAATACCTGCGTTATCATTAAATTCAATTTTTAGAGTATCAAAGAAATGATTGTGTTCTTGGTATAAACCCAGTTGTTCTAAAGCTTTTAAAAGAATTTTTGCTTTTTTATGAATATCAGAAGCAATAAAATGAATACCTTCTTTACCATGATAAACGGCATACATGGAGGCAATAATCGCTAAAAGTACTTGTGATGTACAAATATTAGAAGTAGCTTTTTCTCGTCGAATATGTTGTTCGCGAGTTTGAAGAGCCATTCTTAGTGCATATTTACCATTAGCATCAATAGAAACCCCAATAATTCTACCCGGAATAATTCTTTTAAATTCATCAGTAGTAGCAAAAAATGCTGCATGAGGACCTCCATAACCCATAGGAACTCCAAACCTTTGAGTAGAACCCACTGCAACATCTGCACCCAACTCTCCAGGGGATTTTATTAAGGCTAAAGCCATTAAATCCGTTGCCATTACTACATAAATTCCAGAAGATTTTAAATTTTTGATTATTTCTGTAAAATCTTGAACAGAACCATTGGTATCAGGATATTGAATTAAACAACCAAAATAATCATCGTTTTTATAATCAATATCTAAAACATTACCAATCTGAATTTTTATGTCAATCGCTTCTGCACGAGTTTTTAATACATCTATAGTTTGTGGATGCGCAGTTTCTGATACAAAAAATACATTACCTTTCTTTTTAGAACGAGATTGACCATAAATCATAGTCATTGCTTCAGCAGCAGCAGTAGGTTCATCTAACAAAGAAGCATTTGCAATGGGTAGTCCTGTAAAATCTGAAACCATTGTTTGAAAATTCAAAAGAGCTTCTAAACGACCTTGAGCAATTTCTGCTTGATAAGGAGTATATTGAGTGTACCAACCGGGATTTTCTAAAATATTTCTTTGAATTACCGTTGGTGTAATAGTGCCGTAATACCCCATTCCAATATAAGACTTAAAAACTTGGTTCATACTGGCTAAAGAACGAAGTTTCTGAAGCATTTCAAATTCCGTTAATGGAGAAGGTAATAAAGGCTGTCTTTTTAAGCGAATACTAGAAGGTACAGTTTTATCAATGAGTTCCTCTAAAGAGCTAACTCCAATAGTTTGGAGCATAGATTGAGTATCTTTTTCATTTGGTGCTATATGACGACATGAAAAATCGTAAAATGAATGATTTTGCATTATACTTATAAGTTTTTGGCAAAATTATAAACAAATAATCAATAAAAATAATTTTTATAAAATGAGAAAAAAATGAGTAAGCAATAAAAACTAAAATGGTTATTTTCTACATCCAATAAGCCTTTTGTGTTTAAAACCTATAAATGATTCCTTCTAATCCCTTTTTCTTAATTTCAGAAATATTTTTCCTTGTAACTTGTTCATTTTCATAGTTTCCCAGAATAATTCTGTAAAAAAACTGTTCTTTTTGCTGAATTACTTGAACAAAAACTTTTCTATAGCCTGAATCTAAAACAGATTTCATGGTTTTTAAAGCTGATTGTAAATTTTGATAGTAACCAATTTGAATACCAAAAGGAAACGTATTTTTTTGAGGTTTACCTTCGTAATCATACAAACCGGGAATGGTTTGCCATTTTTCAACTTTAAATTCTTTAAGGGTATCTTTTTTGGTAGTTTCAATAGAATCTTTTTTTGTGATTAGGTTTTCTGTAGGGTTATTTTCTTTTTCAGGTTTATTAATGAGTTCTATAGAAACTCTTGCAACGCCTGCTTGAATCATATCTAATTCTTTTGCTGCAGCTCTTGACAAATCAATAATATAACCATTGCCCCCGTAAGGGCCTCTGTCAATCACTTTCACTATTACAAATTTTTGATTGGATAAATTAGTAACTTTTAAATAAGAGTTGAAAGGTAATTTTTTGTGAGCACATACCATTTCATTTTTGTTGTAAACCTGCCCACTAGCAGTTTTACGTCCATGAAAAATATCTGAATAATAAGTTGCATAGCCTTTTTCTGTAAAATGAGATTGAGAAAAGCCATAAAAATAAGTTATAATATATAAAAGCCCAATAAACCCGTATCTCTGCATAATTGCAAAAATACAAAACAAAACTATTGAACTTTTGTAAACTTATTCATAAGTTCCATAATTGAGTAAAATTCAAAGTGTGAAGAAAATTCAAAAAATCCATGAAGATATTCCTCTGGATAACAATTGATGTGTCCTGTGCTTTTTTAAAGGGCAGGCTAGTTACGGGCTTAACTATCACGCATTTTTGGAATAAGGCTCAGCCAACGAACGCAAATAATAAAAGTTTTCAGACTAGTTATCATGATTCAAACTATAAAAATATTTTTCAATTTTTTTTGAACGAATTATGTATAAAATACTGTATTTTTGAGGTCATGGAAAGAAGAGATTTTTTAAAATCAAGTATTGCATTAGCGGCAATTACTACTTTAAGTCCTTGGACAAGTCTGTTAAGTAAAGATAAAATTTTAAACGAAGAATTAAAACGTTCTGATTTTGGTTCTGACTTTTTGTGGGGTGTAGCTACAGCGGCTTACCAAATTGAAGGGGCTTACCAAGAAGACGGCAAAGGTTTATCTGTTTGGGACACTTTTTCTAATACCAAAGGAAAAATCAAAACAGGAGAAAACGGAAATATCGCTACCGATTTTTATCATCTTTATGAAAAAGACCTTGATTTACTCAAACAATTAAATATTCCCATTTTTAGATTTTCCTTTGCTTGGTCAAGAATTTTACCTAAGGGGACAGGCGAAGTAAATAAAAAAGGATTAGAATTTTATCATAAAGTAGTGGACGCTTGTATTCAAAGAGGGATAGAACCTTGGGTAACTTTATATCATTGGGATTTACCCCAAGCGTTAGAAGATAAAGGCGGTTGGACGAACCGTGAAGTGATTCAGTGGTTTAAAGAGTATGTAAGTTTATGTGTATCAGAATTTAAAGGAAAAGTAAAAAATTGGATGATTATGAATGAACCTACGGCTTTTACGGCTTTAGGTTATATGTTAGGCATTCACGCACCCGGAAAAAAAGGAGTTGATAAATTCTTAAAAGCTTCTCATCATACTGCTATGGCTTTAGCAGAAGGTGGAAGAACCATACGAGAAATTTTCCCCGAAGCCAATATAGGTTCTACTTTTTCTTGTTCTTATATTGAACCTTTTAAACCTAAAAAGAAGCATCAAAAATCGGCAAGAAGAATAGAAGCCGTAATGAATAAATTCTTTTTAGAGGCAGTTCTGGGGCGAGGATATCCTTTTAAAGATTTTCCCGCCTTAAAGCGTATTAAAAAGTTTATGATGCCCGGTGATGAAGAAAAACTCAAATTTGATTTGAACTTTGTAGGATTACAAAATTATACTCGTGAAGTAGTCAAATATAGTTTATTTCGTCCTATATTATGGGCAAACCAAGTAAAACCCGAAAAAAGAGGAGTAGAAACTACGGAGATGGGCTGGGAAGTATATCCTGAAAGTGTTTATCAAATGTTAAAGATTTATGCCTCTTATCCTGAAATAAAAAATATCATCATTACAGAAAGCGGTGCATCTTTTCCTGATGTCCTAGAAAATGGAAGAGTAAAAGATGATAAAAGAAAAAAATATTTACAAGACGTCCTAAAACAAGTTTTAAGAGCTAAAAAAGAAGGAGTTCCTGTGAAGGGGTATTTTATTTGGACTTTTACCGATAATTTTGAATGGGCAGAAGGATTTAGACCACGTTTTGGTTTGGTGTATGTAGATTTTAATACCCAAAAAAGGTACATTAAAGATTCAGGTAAATGGTTTGCAGAATTTTTGAGTAAATAAGCTTGGTTTATGAGATTATGCTTGAGTTATAGGATTCAATAAGCCTAAAATTTCTTTATCTTTGCGTTATGATTATTGCTAATCCGATTTATGACGTAGTTTTTAAAAGAATGATGGAAAACGAAAGAGTTGCGAAGTTTTTTATTGGCACTCTTTTAGAAGAAAACATTGAAAAAGTAGAAGTCAAACCCCAAGAATTTACTTATGTAGATGAATTGGCAGGCTTAGCCGTCTTTCGTTTAGATTTTATTGCCACCATTAAAACGGAGAAAGGTGAAAGCAAGAAAGTTTTAATTGAAATTCAAAAAGCAAGGAATTACATTGATTTAATGCGGTTTAGAAACTATCTTGCCGAGCAATACAAAAAAGAGGATTACATTGATAACGAGAAACAAATTTTACCGATTACAACCATTTACATATTAGGTTTTACCATTCCTGAAATTGATTCAGCTTGCATCAAGGTAGAACGTAATTACAAAGATTTGCTAGAAAAACGAATCATAGACAAGAAGTGTGAATTTGTAGAAAAACTCACTCATGATAGTTATATTGTTCAAGTGGACAGGATAACAAGCCGTTACCAAACGAAATTGGACAAATTGTTAAGCATATTTGAGCAATCCTATTTCATAGACAACAATAAAATCATCAAGGATTATCCCTATCCCATAGACAATGAAGAAATCAAGCTGACAGCAGAGATATTGCATTATTCAGGGATAAATCCAGAGGAAAGAAAACTGATAGAAATGGAACAAGAGGCATGGCGTAGTGTGAATGCAATGTTTGAGGACAAA
>CAZBPK010000171.1:0-11828 GCA_964493765.1 uncultured Bacteroidia bacterium
TGGGCTTTTTTTTCACAATTTTAGGTTTATTCCCTTCTGAGGCAATACAAGCAACACATAGTTTGTAGAGTAATCTTGCTCCTACTATCTCGTTGATAGGATTTTTTTTGTTAGGGGCTACCTCCACTAAATCAAAACCTACAATTTTTTTCCCTGATTTTACAACACTATCAATTAAATAAGTAACTTCATCAAAAGATAAACCACCAGGAACAGGTGTACCTGTATCGGGACAATAATAAGGTTGCAAAGCATCTATATCTAAACTAATATAAACCTCATGCCCTAGATTTTTGATAATATCCAAAACGATACTTCCCCAAGGTCTTCCTTGAAAATACAATTCTTTTAACTTTTTGTCATAAAATGTTAAAATTCTGTGGTCAGATTGAGAAAGTTCATATTCTTGATGGCAAAAATCCCGAATACCCACTTGAACAATCTTTTTGATTGAGGTTTCTTCTAAAACATTGTACATAATAGAAGCATGAGAATAGGTAAAACCTTCATAAGCATGTCTTAAATCTGCGTGGGCATCAATATGTAAAATAGAAACCTCAGGATACTTCTTTGTTACTGCTTTTATGTTTCCTAATGGCGTACTATGATCACCGCCTATTAGAGCGGGTATTTTATTATCATTTAATATTTTTAAGGTTTGTTGCTCTATGCGATTATTCAGAAGTTTACATTCTTTATTAATCTGTTCAAGTAACTCGTCATAAATTTCATAAGCATTAGCGGAAGAATTTTCTATGGAAGTGATATAATCTTCGGCTTGTTCTCGTAAGAACTTATTGAGTTTATAAAGTTCTTTATCTATATGGAGCATGAAAATACCTTTTTCCCAAGCATTAGGCATTAAAAAATCAAAAAAATCTAACTGAGGCGAAGCCTCTAAAATGGCTTTTGGTCCTTTGGCTGTACCCGATTGATATGATACGGTTACTTCCCATGGAATAGGCTGAATAATTACCTTGGCATTTTCATACTCAAAAGGTAACCCAAATATTTTCCCGTTTTTTAATCCAATTTGGTTAATATCAAAATTTTCCATTTTCATTACTGGGACAAATATAATAAGTTTATGAATTAATTTTCAAATGAAAAGTTAAAAACAATTTTATACTTAGCATAATTCAATTAATTTTGTAAAAAAAATCAACATGAAAAAATTTTTGTATATTATAGTTATATATCATTTTAGCTTCTTGGTTTCATGTTCAAAAAAAGAATCTAAAAGCGAAAGTTCAAAAAATGAAACTATTGAAAAAGGTTTAACTATTTCAAATTCAAAATTAAGTTTAACTAAAGATTATACTTATTATTATGGTTTTGCTGATAAAGGATTAATTTTGTTTGCACTAAAATTTGGTGAAGGAAACAAAGTTTCTGAGGCTTATTATAAATCAGAAAATGATGCAGACTTAAAAAAATACGAAATTATTGAAGATAGATTAGATGGTGAACATCAATTCTTAACTTGTAAAAATGGAAACCATGAGTTTTCAACGGATTTGTTTAGTCAAAGTATTGTTATTGATGAAAAAGAATTATCAACCTTTTTAATTTATAAAAATCCTAATGATAATCGTTCATTAATTATTGGAACAACACCTAGCTACTTACCTATTTTAGTTGGTACTCAATGGTCTGACTTACAGAAGTTAGAATGTACGCATCAAGAGGATAAAAAACATCCCAAGTACCCAGATGCTTATGCTTGGTTTCAGTGTGGCGATAAGGAAATCGTTTGGGTTCCAAATCCTAAAGTGGAAGGAAAAACTGAAGCTTTACTCATTGAAAATGGGAAAGAACTTATTTTTACTGATAAATAATTTTCAATTATAATTTAATTTTGAAAATATCAATTTTTGATACAATTTTGCTACTGAAATGAGTATAGAAATCAAAAATATAGATAAAGCCCAAATGGCTTATCAAATTCGTAGGGATATTGTTAGAATGGTTCATCAAGTTCAATCAGGACATCCAGGTGGTTCATTGGGGTGTGTGGAATTTTTTGTAAACTTGTTTTTTGATGTGATGAATCATAATCCTCAAAATTTTACTATGGAGGCTCATCAACAAGATATGTTTTTCTTATCCAATGGGCATATTACACCAGTATATTATAGTACTTTGGCTCGTTCTGGTTATTTTCCTATTGAAGAACTAAAAACATTTAGAAAGATTCATTCTCGTTTGCAAGGCCATCCAGCTACTTTAGAAGGATTGCCTGGAATACGTGTTGCTACAGGTTCTTTAGGGCAAGGTTTATCGGTTGCAGTGGGTGCAGCCCAAGCAAAAAAATTATTAAATGATGATTCTATTGTTTATGTTCTAACTGGAGATGGAGAACTTAACGAAGGGCAAATCTGGGAAGCCTTAATGTATGCTGCTCATCATCAAGTAGATAATCTGTTTATTACCATTGATTATAATTTACAGCAAATTGATGGTCCTACATCGGAAGTAATGAATATGGGGGATTTAAAATCCAAATTATTATCATTTGGCTTGGAAGTTATTGAGTGTAAACAAGGTAATGATATTCAAGCAGTTCATCAGGCTTTATTAAAAGGTAAATCATTGTTGAAAAAAGGAAAACCCGTTGCAATGTTACTTCATTCCGTTATGGGACATGGAGTGAGTTTTATGGCTGGTACTCATCATTGGCATGGAATTGCTCCAAATGATGACCAATTGCAAATTGCTTTAAATGAAAATCCTGAAACTTACGGGGATTATTAATTTCTATTTTAATGAAAGCTGCAGTTTTAAAAGGTATAAACCAACCTATTGAAATTCAAGAAGTTCCTCTACCCGAATTACAAAATCATCAAGTTTTGGTAAGACTTAAGGCTTCTGCTTTTAATCATAGAGATTGGTGGATTCAGAAGGGGCTTTATGCTGGTTTAAAATTTCCTATTATTTTAGGTAGTGACGGTGCAGGTATTGTGGTGAAAGTACAAAATCCAGAACACCAGAATTGGTTAAATCAGGAAGTAATTATTAATCCTTCTTTGGAATGGGGAGATAATGAAAGAGTGCAATCTGCAAATTATAGAATTTTAGGTTTGCCGGAAGATGGAACTTTTGCTGAATATGTAGCTATTTCTGTGAATAATATTGTGAAAAAACCCACCTATTTAACTTGGGAAGAAGCGGCTTCATTACCTCTTGCTGGTCTTACTGCATTTAGAGCTTTGTTTACAAGAGGTGATGCCCAAAAATCCGATAATATTTTAGTTACAGGTGTAGGGGGTGGGGTTGCTCTTTTCGCTTTTCAAATGGCAATTGCAATAGGTGCTAATGTTTGGGTTACTTCGGGTAAACAAGAAAAAATTTCAAAAGCTATTGAACTGGGTTCAAAAGGTGGAGCGAATTATAAAGTAGAAAATTGGTATAAAGATTTAAAGAAGGCTTCTGGTGGTTTTGATTTGATTATTGATTCTGCTGCTGGCAAAGACTTTAAAGAGTTGATAGAGCTTGCAAAACCCGGTGGTAGAATTGTTTTTTATGGTGGTACAAATGGAAATTTACCCGAACTTTTACCCGCCAAAATTTTTTGGAAACAATTAGATATTAAAGGTTCAACCATGGGTTCAGATAAGGAATTTCTTCAACTTGTTCAGTTTTTTGAAGAATTTAAAATCAAACCTGTGGTTTCGGAGTTTTTTTCTTTATTAGAAGCTGAAAAAGCAATTAGAAGACTAGACGAACCCAATCAATTTGGCAAAATTGTGATGATCAATGAGTTGTAAATTTGAGTTTTGTATTCTGGTTATGTTTTCAACCTAATAATGCTAAAAAATTGGCTACATTCTTACCAAATTCCTACAATTCTAAAAACATTCCAAATATTTCTGTAAAATGGAGAATACCAATTTTTTTGGGCTTGTTTTTCTTCTCTTAACCAAAAATGTAAATTACTGACAGGATATAAATAACCAAAATGATAAGCCGTATGGTCCCATCTTTTTTCTGCTAATCGTTTATAATCATAACGATAATTTTTTTCTTGTAACCTAACCAATTCTAAAGCGTTATTTCTTATGCTATCTGCTTCTAATAGATAGTGTTTAATTTTTTGTTTTTGAAGTCTTACTAACTTATTTTTACGGTATTTCAGAATATAATTCAAAACAGCAGCCCTATGGAATGCTCTTAATCCCGTAATTTGAACTCCCCAGTCCATTTCATTGAGGTAAGTGTTAATATCATAAAGGCTATCCATTTTTTCAGCATATTCATTTAATAAAGGAATGGTATTTTCAAGGAGGCTATCAACGACCCAGAGCCATGCCCGATTTTGCAAATACTTATAAGAATAAGGAGGTCTTGGGTGTAGTTGTTTATTAAATAAAGGAAACTCATCTGTAATAGTCATTGCAGTAAGCCATTGCATTAAATTTTTTTCTTTGAGATAGTGATTTTGCAATTTCAAATATTCTTCAAATACTTGGGCTTTTTGAGGATTTTCAACCCATTGTTGGTAGTACATGGAAGGTTTTCTTTCCCTATCTTGATAATTCCATGACCATCTAGCAATAGACCAGTCAATTAGCCAATGCCCCCATTCCCAACCCGATGTAAAAGTAACATGCCCAACAATTTGGTGGTAAACACAAGTATCAATATCTTTTAGGCGAGCAGAAAGGTAGGGTAGAAGTAATAAAGGTATGGAGTTATCAAAAGTAATCCAGTAAGCAGACTCAGGGTAGTACCAAACTTCTCTTTTTTCTTTTTCTTTCAAAAGTAGTTCATACATGTGCCTTTGGTTAGAGTTTTCATAAACCGGTGCCTTTTCTTCTGTTAAATCATAACACATGACTGTATGAACCATTAATCCTCTCTTGGCATCTAAAGCACGTGTAGAATCATTCCATAGGAAGGTTTTATTTTTTTGAAAGGTTTCTTTTTCATCTTTTATTACATGTTGACGACCCGTTAAGTAGGTATTAGGAGCATTTTTTTCTAACCAATCTAAAATAAATAGCCTTAATTCTTCTCTTTCAGCTTGGTTACTTCCTAAAAATTCTGCTGCTTCATGTTCAACATTTAGGTAATCTAAATTAAGAATTTTGAGTTGTTCAAGTTTTTTTTGAATTTCTTTTTTCTTTCCTTGTGTTGATTTTAATGAGTTTTTGTAGAGCTGGAAAGATTTTTGTTGAATCATGTGCAGGGATAAATCCAAGCCCATCAAAATACCTCTTGAATGACCATATTCCACAATTTTTTGGTAGTAAGGTAACCATTCTTTTAGGTTTACAGTTCTTAATAAACAAAAATCAAAATAGTTTTGTCCATTTCTTACTAACCAATCTAAATATTCTTTGACTTCTTGAAAACCTCCATAAGCATTAGGGTCATGAAGGGGGTCTGTGAGTTCTAAAGGATGTTGGGAATGAATATGAAAACCTCTCTTTTCAAAGTAAGGTTCAACTTTCCAAATTCCTTCTAAATTTTCGGAATAAAGTTTTGTAGGAATTTTGGTGTGTTTGGGATGATAAAAATAAAAATGAAGTTTTTCTTGCAAAAGAGCGTATAAACCGTAAGTAATACCTTCTGGGGAATAAGCAGTGAGCTTGAGATTTTGGGGCTCAGAAAAATCCCATGTAAAATTTTGGTTTGGAGCAGGTGTAATAAAAATATAAGAATTTTGTTTTTTAGATTGAGGTTGTTGTAGTGTATTGATGATAATGGAATAGTCTGATTGTAGGGGATTTTCTACAATTTTTAACGTAGGAATTTTGGTAATAAGCTCCTTAAAATCGGAAAGAGTTAAAGAAATATTGGGGTGATTTTGTAGTTCTTGAGGGACTGAAAGATATAAGTTTTGAGAAAAAATGGGTTGAAAAATAATTAAGAAATGAAGGAAAAGGGCAAAAATTGGGGAGCGCAGCTTGAAAAAGCGTGAGGGATGCGAAGGGCTTGGCACTGCCTTTTGCCGCTTTTGAAAAAAGTGGCAAAAGGATTGCTGAAACGAAGAGAAACCCGAAGCAGCCCGACCCGTAGCGCAGCAAAGGGACACGCCCAAATACTTAATAAACTTAAAGGAATTCATTATTGACGAATGACAAAGATAATTTTTTTCTCTAAACTCTTTTTTAAAAACTATAAGTTTTGATTTTTATTGAATTTGAAACAAGTTTTTCCATATCTTTTGATACTCTTGGGCAGATATTTGAGAAAGTCTTTTGTCGTTAGTTTCATGAACATCATGCTTGATTTTGGCTCCTAGTGCTTCAATTTGAGGGGTTCTTAAAATATGAATTATGGGTAATGGTGCTTGAATGACCAATTGCTTAGGAGAATCAGGTTCAATTCCTTTTATCTTTGCAAGTGGATGAAAAAATACTGTTTGAAAAACTTTATATTGATTGTTTTTTATAATAAATTCGTCACAAATTGCATAAAGTTGATGGAATTTGATTAAATCGTTTAAAAAATTGGGTAAAATCCATAAAGTGGTATCCATTTGTGGATGGTTATTGAGGTACTGAAGTTCTTTTAAAAATTCTTGAAAATAGTTTAAATTAGGTTTGGATTGAGTAACAGAAAATCGGATTTTTTGATTGATGTAAGGTTCTTTAGCAAAAGGACAAATATTCAAACCAATAATAATTTCTTCTAGCCAGTTTTTGATAAGGGTTAGACATTTTTTTTTATCCATATTTAAAGGAATAAAACTAGAAAACGAAAAGATTATAAACGGGAGAGTAAATCTGCTTTTTTATCTTCAAATTCAATGAGAGAAATTTTACCATCCATAAAACGTTGGTGCAGCAAATCAATGGTAGCCATAACTTCATCTCTGAGTTCTAACCAGTTAATGGCTTCTTTATTGTAGGAGGAGTAATCTTTTTTTTCTACTAAAATTGGAATATCATTGGTTCTAGGGACATCGTTTATTGCATTAAAAACGTTTTCTAATAAAGCAGCCGCTTCTGAGTTTTGGCATTTGATTTTATTTGAAGTTAGTCTTCCGCCTTGGTTTACATCTACTTGCACAAATTTATCTCCTTTTGATGCGCCTTTAACATCTTCTAATCTTAAAGACCCTCCTTCAAAATAGCATAAAGTAGGAGTAAAAACTACAGCACCACTGCTAAATAAACCACCGTATAAATGGCAAGCAATGACTTCTGCGGCTTGAATTTTTGAGTTGGAAGCTAATGCTTTACTTAATTTTCCTGCTGGCATGTTAGGTTTTACATAAAACTCTAACTTTTCATCGTAAGGAAATTTTCTTATAATAACGTCTGTGAAATCTTTCATAAAATCTATTTATTTGACAATTTTTAAGCTAATGTCTAAACTTTTAAAGGAGTGAGTTAAAGCACCACAAGAAATAAAATCTACACCCGTTAAGGCTTTTTCTCTTAAATTTTCTAGGGTTACATTACCAGAAGCTTCAACAATACATTTTTTATTGATGAAGTTTACAGCTTCTTTCATCATTTCATTAGACATGTTGTCTAACATAATAATATCAGGAATTCCTGTATCTAATGCAATTTTTACTTCTTCTAAGTTTCTGGTTTCTACTTCAATTTTTAGGTTTAGTTGATTTTCGGTAATGTAATTTTTGGCTTTTTTTAAAGCCTTTAAAATTCCACCACAATAATCAATATGATTGTCTTTAATCATAATCAAATCGTATAGACCCATTCTATGATTTTGACCACCACCAATTTTGACAGCCCATTTTTCTAATAGTCTTAAACCCGGTGAGGTTTTACGGGTATCTAAAAGTTTACAAGGTAAATCTTGAATGAGTTTTACCATTTGATGGGTTTGAGTAGCGATGCCACTCATTCTTTGCATTCCATTTAAAACAATTCTTTCAGATTTTAAAATACTAGCAACTTTCCCATGAACAAAAAATGCAATATCACCAAAATGACCAATATCCCCATCGTTCCGTAAAAATTCTACTTCTAAGTTTGGATCAATAATTTGTAATACTTTTTTAGCATATACAATTCATGCTAAAACACAATGAACTTTGATTAAACATTTTGCTGAAGCAGTATGATTAGGGTCAATTGTGGCTAAGGTTGTATGGTCTCCATCTTTGAGGTCTTCTTCAAAAGCATTTTGAATAATTTTGTGTAAATCTGGGTGATTTTCAAAGTCAATAATCATGATTGAAATATTTTTTGGTTTAGTTGATAAATTGAGTTTAATAATTCTGGATTTAAATTGGGATAATTTTCCTTTTCAGCAAGGTATTGAAGGATATTTTCAGTAGCAATATTACCTGTAAGCTCGTTTTTAGCCATAGGGCAACCCCCATAACCTTTCCAAGCGCCGTCAAATCTTCTACAACCCGCCTTGAATGCAGAGTCAATTTTAGAATACCAGTTATCAGGAACTGCATGAAAATGAGCACCGAATTCAATCTGCGGATATAAAGGAATTAATTCCGAAAAGATGGTATGAATATCTTCTGGGTTTGCAGAACCAATGGTATCCGATAAAGCTAAGATTTTTATACCAAGATTAGCCATTTTATCTGTCCATTTTTTTAAAATTTCTAAACTCCAATCTTCACCATAAGGATTTCCAAAAGCCATAGATAAATAAACCACTAAAGTTTGTCCTGCATTTTCAACAATCTTTTGAATTTCTTTTAGTTGCACAAAAGATTCTTCAATATTTTTATTGGTATTTCTCATTTGAAATTGCTCAGAAATAGAAAAAGGAAAACCTTGGTAGGTAATTTTAGAGGTGAATTGGGCTGCTTGTTCAGCACCTTTAAGGTTGGCAATAATGGCTAAAAGTTTGGTAGAAGTTTGTGAAATGTCTAAATTTTCAATCACCTCTGTGGCATCTTTCATTTGAGGAATTGCTTTGGGAGAAACAAAACTTACACAGTCTAAAGTATCAAAATTGGCTTTTAATAAAGTTTGAAGATATTGAATTTTTAGTTCTGTAGGAATCCATTCTGTAATTCCTTGCATAGCATCACGAGGGCATTCAATAATTTTAGATTTCATCACGATGCTGAATAAAAGGTTTGCGGTTATAAATAATTTCTTGAATAGCAGGACCAATATATCTCATAATTTTGGAAGCACTAACCCCTTCAATACCATAAAGATTAGCCACTATATCCCCAGATTTGGCGTGGAAAGCAACCCCCATTATAGCAGCTTGTTTTAAAGAGTATCCTTGTGCAACAAAACCAGCTATAACCCCTGTTAAAACATCTCCTGCTCCAGCAGTAGCCATTCCTGCATTACCCGTTCCGTTTATATAAACTTGTCCGTCTGGAGTTGCTACAATAGTACCAGCACCTTTTAAAACAATTATGACATTTTTTTCTTTGGCAAATTGAAGGGTGTATTCTAATCTTTTACTTTGAATATCCGCAACTTTTAATAAACGAGACATTTCTCCGGGGTGTGGAGTAAAAATTGTGTTAGGAGGTATATGCTCCCATAATTCAGGATGGTCAGCGATGATATTTATAGCATCAGCATCTAAGATTAAAGGTAAGCCGCTATTTTTTACTAAAGGTAAAACCTTCATCAAAAACGCATGAGTTTCGGCGTTGTTTCCAAGTCCAGGACCAATCGCAACAACCGATTTATCCGCTAAATAAGAAGCAAAAACATCTGCTGAAGGTTCATTCAGATAGGCAACACTACCCATTCCATAAGAAATAGACATTCCTTCTAAGTTTCTTCTATGAAAAGCACAAGCTGCTGCAGAGGGAATAAATGCAGTACTTAATCCTGCTCCGCTTTCAATGCAAGCCCTTGTAGCTAAAGCAATAGCACCAGCTTTTCCTTTGCTACCTCCTGCGAAATATACATGCCCATAGTCCCCTTTGTGAGTATCCTTTAATCTCGGTTTGTACCAAGTCTGAAGCAAAGTTTTTGTAATTAATTGGTATTGAATATTTAATTTTTCTATAATATGTTGGTAAATCCCGACATCCACAACTCTAATTTCACCACAAAAATTTGCAGCAGGGGTAACGTAATGACAAACCTTAGGAAGCTGTAAAGCAATAGTTAGTTCACATTTTAAAGGAGGAAAAGTAATAAAACCTGTATCTGGGTTTAAACCTGAAGGCAAATCAATCGCAATAACAGCGTTTGGGATTGTTCTGAACTGATTGATGATAGAATTGATGGGGTCTTTTACTTCTTTTACTCCAGTTCCTAATAAAGCATCTATAATGATAGTATCTGCAACATGTTGGTAAATTTCTGAAGCAAAGGTGCTATCATAAATAAAGTAAGGAATTCCTGATTTTTTAATAATTTGAAACTGTATGGAACAATCGCCTTTGTATTGATTGGGATCTAAAGCAAAAAGGATCTTGACCATTCTTCCCGCTTTGTGTATATGTCTTGCGATAACCATTCCATCACCACCATTATTTCCAGGTCCACAAAGGATTAAAAATTTATGTGTATCAGGATAAAAGTTTAAAATTACTTCAGAACTTGCTCTGCCTGCAGTTTCCATTAATAATAAAGACGGATACGCATATTCCTCCGTCATGATTTTATCTGTTTCTTGAATTTGTTTAGCTAATGAGATATACATATAATTGGTTTAGATAAATTTGTTCAAATTTATAAATTTTTTGAACAAAACAAACTTTGGTTTGAATTTAAAATAAAAAATTAAAAGGTTATGGTTTCTCCAATATTTAATAGAATAAGCTCTTTGCCACTAGAAGTAAAGGCTTTTTTTGCCACTTCGTGGTCTATTTGTATAAACCCAAAAGTATCATAATGTAAACCAATTACTTTATTGACTAGAACAAAGTCAGCAGCTTTTGAAGCGTCTTCTGCATCCATTGTGAAATTAGAACCTATTGGAAACAAAGCAAAATTTAATGTAGTTCTTTTAGGAATTAATTGCATATCAAAAGTTAAAGCCGTATCACCAGAATAGTAAAAGTTTCCTTCTTCAGTTTCAATGACAAAACCTACGGGATTACCTGCATAAGAACCATCAGGAAAAGAACTAGAATGAACAGCGTTGGTAAGTTGTACTGTACCAAAATCAAAAGTTTTTCTGCCGCCAGTGTTCATAGGATGAATGTTGGTTAATCCTTGTTTTGTTGCCCAAACGTAAAGTTCCCATACTCCTACTACCAAAGCATTACTTTGTTTAGCAATACTTACTAAATCCGCTAAATGGTCTTCATGACCATGAGAAACAAAAATATAATCGGGTTGTATTTCCTCTAATTTGATATGACTAGCAAGAGGATTGGGAGAAATGAAAGGGTCAAACAATAATTTTTTTCCTTTTACCTCTACCATAAAACAAGAGTGACCATAATACGTAACTTTCATGGATAATAATTTTTTTACAAATTTGCATTATAAATTTGTATTTTCCAACGGAAAATCATCAAAAAAATATTATAAAGTTAAAAACCTAGCAGAACAGCAAAAAGCATGACAATTCCCGCTAAAGCAATAGACACTAATCCGTAAACAAAATTAGCAGCTGATGCACCAAAAATGATTGAAAATAGTTGAATACATGCTATTATCAAAATAATCATTGCTGGAACTGCAATAAAAATCACTGCTGTTTTTTCTTTCCAAGTTTTTCCGGCAATAAGGCATCCTAAAAAACACCAAAATGTCGCGATAATTGAAATAAGGCAGCCTATAAAATAAGCATTGGTAGCAGCTTTGCTGAATGTACTTAATAAAAATACAAAACTAGTAATATGTCCGAGGGTGCCGGGTATAAAAAACAATAATATAGCTATAAATTTTCCAAATCCATTTTCAACCAAAAATCTTTTGATTTTTTTGAAAGCCTTTTTCTCAGTGAAG
>CAZBPK010000172.1:0-1843 GCA_964493765.1 uncultured Bacteroidia bacterium
ACCCATTCTTACAATCACTAATTTTCCTGTATTGGGATCTTTACCAAGAACTCTTTCGTTACTTACTCTTTCCGCTTCGGTTTCAACTTTTTTGAGTTTACCTTGAAAAGGGTTATAAAAACTACTCAACATTTTAACCCAGTCTAATTTTCCTAAGGAAATCTCATCAAATTCATGTTCTACTTTTGCAGTAAATTGATAATCAACAATATCTTCAAAATGTTTAGTTAAAAAATCTGTAACAATAATTCCTAAATCTGTAGGGAATAATTTATTTTTTTCAGCTCCGACGATTTCTTTTTTGGATTGTTCAAGAATTTTTCCTTCTTTTAAAATGTAGAGCTTATATAACTTTTCATTTCCTTCTCTGCTTTCTTTTACAACATAACCTCTTTGCTGGATGGTTGAAATGGTAGGAGCATAAGTGGAGGGTCTTCCGATCCCATTTTCTTCTAGTTTTTTGACTAAACTTGCTTCAGTATATCTTGGTAATGCTTTGGTTTGACGTTCTAATACGGAGATTTCTAAGTTTTTAACTTCTTGTTTAGGTTCTAATGGAGGTAAAATTGCTTGTTGATTTTCTTCATTTTCATCATGGTCTTCTTCATCAAACGATTCCATGTAAAGTTTTAAAAAACCATCAAACTTAATGACCTCACCCGTAGCAACAAATGGATATTCATGACTTAGTTGATTTTTGATAATGGAAATTTTTGCTACAGTTTTTTCTAATTGAGCATCAGCCATTTGGCTCGCAACAGCTCTTTTCCAAATTAATTCATACAATTTTTGTTCTCTTGAATCTTCAGATACAAGATTTTGTTGGAAATCAGTAGGTCTTATGGCTTCGTGAGCTTCTTGAGCATTGATGATTTTGTTTTTGTAGTTACGTTTTTGATGATATTTTTTTCCAAATTGATTTTCTATGGTATTTTGAATAGCTTCTAAAGCAAAATCAGAAAGATTTACAGAGTCTGTACGCATATAGGTAATATGCCCATTTTCATATAAACTTTGAGCTAAACGCATGGTTTGAGAAACAGAATAACCTAATTTACGTGAAGCTTCTTGCTGTAAAGTAGAGGTAGTAAAAGGTGCAGAAGGAGTTCTTTTTGTAGGTTTAACTTCAACAGATTGAACCACAAAATTAGCTCCATTACAAAATTCTAAAAATGCTTTTGCTTCGTCAGATTTTTTGTATTTATGTTGAAGTTCAGCTTTAAAATTTTTGTTTGAGGATTGAAAAACAGCAGTAATTTTATAAAAAGACTCTGCTTGAAAGTGCATAATTTCTCTTTCCCTTTCCACCAATAATCTTACAGCCACTGATTGTACACGTCCAGCAGATAAATTATTTTTAATTTTTTTCCATAAAATTGGAGAAATACCATAACCGACTAATCTATCTAAAATTCTTCTTGCTTGTTGAGCATTCACCAAGTCCATATTAATAGAACGAGGATTTTGAATAGCATGTTTTATAGCTTTTTCAGTAATTTCATGAAAAACAATTCTTTTGGTTTTAATTTCTGGTAATTCTAATATTTCAGATAAATGCCAAGAAATCGCTTCTCCTTCACGGTCTTCATCCGATGCTAACCAAATCATTTCTGATTTATCTGCTAATTTTCGTAATTCTTTGACGGTATCAAATTTATCTTCAGGAATTTCATAAATAGGTTGAAAGTTTTTATCAATTAAAACTGCTTTATCATCTTTTTTTAAATCCCTTATATGACCGTAAGAAGCTTTTACTTCAAAATCTTTTCCAAGATATTTTGAAATAGTTTTTGCTTTTGCTGGAGACTCTACGATCACTAAATTTTTTGCCATTTTTTTAAAA
>CAZBPK010000173.1:0-19880 GCA_964493765.1 uncultured Bacteroidia bacterium
TTTCATATCTTTCTTATCAAATTTTGCTTGAAAAGAAAATGGCTAATTTCAACAATTTGAAAGTTTTTATTAAGAATGAAAAAACAAAAATAAATAAAAATTTCATCAAATTTTATATTGAATACGTTTGCAAATCAAAAAATATGTAAATTCGCACCGTAAAAAAATTGAATGAGTGAAATAAAAGTCTTAATGCCTGATAAAACTGAAAGAACTTATCCACAAGGAGTTACAAGTTATGAAATAGCAAATAGTATTTCTGAAGGTTTGGCAAAAAAATCTATTGCAGCTATTGTTAATGGTCAGGTTGTAGAATTAAATAGAACTATAGAAAACAATATCCAAGAATTTAAACTTTTAACATGGGAAGACACAGAGGGAAAATCCACATTTTGGCACTCTTCTGCTCATATATTAGCTGAAGCTATTCTTCATTTTTATCCCAAAGCACAATTAGGTTTTGGACCGCCTATTGAAGAAGGTTTTTATTATGATGTAGATTTTGGAGAAGACATTTTTACACAATCAGATTTTGAGAAAATAGAAAAAAAATTCTTGGAACTTGCTTCTTCAGGCGAAACTTTTATTCGTAGGAAAGTAACTAAACAAGAAGCTATTGAATATTATACACAAAATTATAATCCCTATAAATTAGAACTAATTTCAGAATTAGAAGACGGAACAATAACCTTTTATGAATCCGGAAACTTTGTTGATTTATGCAAAGGTCCTCATATCCCCAACTCAAAAATTATCAAAGCCGTTAAAATATTAAATTTAGCGGGAGCTTACTGGAGAGGAAAATCAGAAAACAAGCAATTAACGCGTATTTATGCAATTTCTTTTCCTAGCCAAAAAGAACTCCAAGAATATTTGCATTATTTAGAAGAAGCCCAAAAAAGAGACCACAGAAAACTTGGAAAAGAATTGAATATGTTTTCTTTTCATGAAGAAGGTCCGGGATTTCCTTTTTGGCATAATAATGGAATGATAGTTCTTAATGAACTTCAAACTTTCTTACGTAAAAAACTTTATAGACTTGGTTATGAAGAAATAAAAACTCCATTAATTTTAAATGACGAATTATGGAGAAAGTCTGGTCATTATGATAACTATAAAGAAAATATGTATTTTACAGAAATTGATGAACAACAATATGCTGTAAAACCTATGAATTGTCCTGGCTGTACAATTGTTTATAGAACAGAATTACACTCTTATAGAGATTTACCAAGAAGATACTTTGAATTTGGTCATGTTCATCGCCATGAAATGTCAGGAGCGTTGGCAGGATTATTTAGAGTAAGAAGTTTTACTCAAGATGATGCACATATTTTTTGTACTCCAGACCATGTAGAAAACGAAATTCTCAATTTAATTTATTTAATTTTTGATATTTATAAAACATTTGGTTTTAATGATGTTTCTGTTGGTTTATCCACAAGGCCAGAAAAATATATAGGGGAATTAACCATTTGGGACAAAGCAGAAAATGCTCTTAAAAAAGCCTTAGAAACGGCACAAGTGCAATATCATATCAATGAGGGTGATGGTGCGTTTTATGGACCCAAAATAGATTTTACAGTTCGTGACTCTTTAAAACGTAAATGGCAATTAGGGACAATCCAATTAGATTTTTCTATGCCCTATAGATTTGGATTAGAATATGTTGGAAATGAAGGAAGTAACTTGCAACCCGTAATGATTCATAGAGCCATTTTAGGATCTTTTGAAAGATTTATTGGAGTGCTTTTAGAACATACCGCAGGCGATTTACCACTATGGCTTAGTCCTCTTCAAATTATGATTTTACCTATTTCCGATAAATCCAAAGACTACGCTGAAGAAATAAGAAAAGAATTAGAAAATCAAGATTTTAGAGTGTCAATAGATAACAGAAGTGAAAAAATTCAGCGTAAAATTAGAGATGCTGAGGTTCAAAAAGTTCCTTTTATGATTATAATTGGAGAACAAGAAATGGCTCAAAATCAAGTTGCATTAAGACAACACAAAGTTGGTGATAAAGGTAAATTTAGTTTATCCGAATTTATACAACTCTTTAAAGAAGAAATTCAACAATCATATCAATATCAAACACACTAAACAAAACATGGCGAATGAAATTCCTATTAACGAAGATCTTTTGCAATATCCTAAAGTAAGGATTGTAGGAGAGGAAGATGAATCCAATAATGGTATTTACGATACAGAAAATGCTCTTGAAATTGCAAGACAAAGAAGTTTAGATTTAGTTCAAGTTACAATTGCCAACGATGTTCCTATATGTAGAATTGTAGAATATTCTAAGTACTTGTACGAACAAAAGAAAAAAGAAAAAGAAAAAAAAGCTAAGCAACATATTATTCAAGTTAAAGAAATACGTTTTGGACCCAATACCGATGACCATGATTTTGAGTTCAAAAGAAAACATGCAGAAACTTTTTTAAAAGAAGGCGATAAAGTAAAAGCTTATGTTTTTTTCAAAGGTAGAAGCATAATCTATCAAAACTATGGAATGGATATTCTCACACGTTTTGCTGAAGAATTATCTCAAATCTCTAAAGTTGAAGTTGAACCTAAATTAGAAGGAAAAAAACTTTTTATGGTTTTAGCTCCTAAAAAATCGTGAAATTTTCTAAAAGATTACCGACTTTACCTTTTGAACTAGGTTTTAGATTTGGGGTTTTTTTAAGAAACTTATGGTATGATTATGCCTATAAAGGTAAAAAGTTTCCATTAAAAGTCATTTCTATAGGAAATTTATCTGTTGGTGGAACAGGAAAAACCCCAATGGCGGAATGGCTCATAAAATTTGCAATAGAAAAAAATATTCAATGTGCTTACTTAAGCCGCGGTTACGGTAGAGTATCTAAAGGTTTCATTTTAGTAAATCCTAATGAACATACATCCATAGAAGTTGGAGATGAAGCACTGCAAGTCGCAAACAATTTTAATATTCCTGTAGCAGTATGTGAAAATAGAATTACTGGAGTTGAGAAATTATTAAATCAATTTCCTAGTTTACAATTAGTTATATTAGATGATGCTTTTCAACACCGTAAAATTTTCAGAGATTTAGATATTTTAATGATAGACCCTTCAAAAAGTCCTTTTGAGGATTATTTACTACCCACAGGAAAATTGAGGGAACCCGCAAAAAATATGAAAAGAGCCCATTTAGCTATCATCAGTAAATCTAATTTGGTTTCAGGAAGTATTTTAAAAAAAGTAAATTCCCGAATTAAAATCCCTAAAAGCTCAACTAAGTTAGTCTCTTTAGCATTAAAAAATTGTTTTGATAATACAGAAATCCCTTTGGATACCATTAACAGAAAACCATGCTTTGCGATTTCTGGAATTGGAAATAATGAGCTTTTTATCAAGCAATTATTTGATACAAAATTAAATGTAATTGGTCAAAAATCTTATAAAGACCATTATATGATAAAAGAAAAAGAAATACAAGATGTTGTAAAGAAGTGCCAAAAATTAATAAAAAATGATGTTTTTAATGAAAAACCTATCATTGTAATGACAGAAAAAGACTATTACAGGTTAAAAAATCAGTCTTATTTTTTGCCTCAGGAAATTGATATGTATTACTTAAAAGTTGGATTTCAATTTGAAGTGATACACCCAATTATTGAGAAATTTTTCTTACAATTTTAAGTTTTCACAACTTATTCACAAACATTGTTTACAAATTTTTAGAGATTTATTCCACCCAAAAGGTTTAAACATTGTTTATATTGTGTATATGTGAACAATGAATTTTGTGCAAAATACATAAGTAAAAATTACGATTAATTATAATTTTTACTATATTTTTGCAAGGCTTATGGGAATCGTAACACTAACAACTGATTTAGGAAATCAAGATTTTTATGCTGGTTTATTAAAAGGAAAACTACTTTCTCAAAACCCTCAATTAAATATTATTGATATTACCCATCAAATCAACCCTTATGATATCCCATCAGCTGCTTTTCAAGTAAGAACAATTATTCATGAATTTCCTGAAAATTCAATTCATATCGCTTTAGTCAATGCGTTTGAACAAAATGCTGTAATTGCAGCCGTTCAATTTCATGATCAATGGATTATTGTTCCTGATAATAGAATGGCTTCTATGATTATGCAAACCAATATTCAAGAAGGTTTCACTTTGAAACCCGAAATTATGGATTCCATTCCTAATTATTTTGGGAAGATTTCTAAAATCGTAGAGGTAATTAGGCAAAAAAAATTTGAAGACCTAATTAAAATTCCTTTAAAACCTGCTCAATGGTTCTATCCTTTAATTTCAGAAAATATCATGAAAGGTTTAATCATTCATATTGACCGCTTCGGAAATTGTATTTCTAATATTCATAAAAATGATTTTTACAATGAATTTAAAGGAAGACGTTTTGAACTGTGTTTCAGAACTGTAAAAATTCATAAAATTCATAAAGAATATTATGAAGTAGAGAAAGGTGATGCACTTGCATATTTTGGTTTAAGTGGCTTTTTGGAATTAGCGTTAAGAGAAGCTAATGCAGGGAGTTTATTGGGTGCAAAAACTTATGATCAATTTACTATAGAGTTTTATAATGATTAAAAGAGTTGTTCGTATGGCTTTTAAGCCAGAATGTGTTAATGATTTTATAAAAGTTTTTAATGAGTCTAAAGGAAAAATTTCCCAATTTCCTGGTTGTTTAGCATTATCTTTGTATAATGATGTTACTGAAAACCATGTATTTTACACCGTAAGCATTTGGGATAAAGAAGAAAGTTTAGAAAATTATAGAAATTCTGAATTATTTCAATCTACTTGGTTGAAAACCAAAGTATTGTTTAATGATAAACCCATGGCATTTTCCTTAAAACTTTTTGATAAAGTAAAAACACTTCAAGAAAACGAATTATTTTTTCAGTAATATTACGGATTTTTAAAAAAAACTTAAAAAAAAATAATTTTGGTAAATGATTTGCACTTAATTTTGTGTGTTAATCTATCATGTACACAATCAAGACCCCGAATATCGTACCTTACTTATTTAAAGATTACATTTGGAAAGTGAATACTCATCATAAAGAAATATTTCTTACTTTTGATGATGGACCTACTGAAGGTGTAACTGATAAAGTTCTTGATTTATTGAAAATTTATCAAGCTAAAGCAACATTTTTTTGTGTAGGACAACAAATTGAAAAAAATCCTGAATTATTTAAGAGAATTGTATATGAAGGTCATTCCATAGGAAATCATACTTATTCTCATCCTCATGGTTGGTATTGCCCACCCAATTTATATTTGCAAGAAATTGAAAAAACCTCTCAAATTATTTATAATTTAGTAGGTTTTAGACCTATTTACTTTAGACCTCCCTACGGAAAATTTAGCCCTTCTACTAGAAATAGCATACTGAAAAACTATAAAATTGTAATGTGGGATATTTTATCAGGGGATTTTGATAAAAATATGACTTCCGTTGACTGTTTAACTAGTGTTTTATCGTCTTACCAAAAAGGCTCAATTATAGTCTTACATGATAGTCTTAAAAGCGGTGAAAAGCTTTTAGATGTACTTCCTCATCTTTTATCATTTTTTTCCAATAATCACTTTAAAATGTCCTCTATTTATACTAATACCTACCAGCAAAGCTTGAAGCCCAATTTTTCTTTTCAGTTACCCTTTGTGAAAAGTTGAAAAAATGTGAATAATAAATTTTAAAAATTTTTATTCATATAAATTGAATATATAACTTTGCAAGTCTAAAAAAATTGAATAGCCAAATGAAATTTATTGTTGCATCTCAAGAATTATTAAAAAAACTATCCATAGTACAAGATGTGATTCCATCAAAATCTGTGCTTCCTATTGTTTATAACGCATATTTTGAAGTTAAAAATGGTGAATTAATATTAATAGGAACAGACTTAGAAAATTCTATTCAAACAGCTTTACCCGTTGAATCTGAAGATAATTTTAAAATGGCAATTCCTGCCAAAATTATTATTGATACATTAAGGTCTTTACCTGAACAACCTTTAACATTTGAATACAATTCTGATACCATGACTGTAGAAATTAAATCCAATTATGGTACTTATAAGGTTGCTGCACAAGATGGTAATGACTTTCCTAAAATTCCTCCAGTTTCCAATACTAATGCTTCCATAAGTGTTTCTTTGCCCGTTTTGTCTAAAATTATTTCAAAAGTTATTTATGCAGTTTCTGATGATAACATGAAACCTGCTATGACTGGTGTTTTCTTTGATTTTAAAACCTCTGGTGCAAGTTTTGTAGCTACAGACGCTCAAAAATTAGTACGATTGAACCGTTCTGATATTACTGTTTCTGAAAACTTTAGTTTTATATTGCCTCCAAAAGCATTAAAATTATTGCAAAAAGCTAGTGCAGGTATAGAATCAATTGTTAAAATTGACTTTAATCAAAGTAATGCTTTCTTTCAATTTGAAGAAAATCAAATTGTTTGTAGATTAATTGATGGAAGGTTCCCCGATTACAATGCAGTAATTCCTATGAATTCCCCAAATAAAGCCATCATTAATAGAAAAGATTTATTAAGTTCTTTGCGTCGTTTGGATATATTTGCTTCCAAAGAAACCCATTTAGGTAAACTTCAATATGTAGGAAATACGCTAAAACTTACTTCAGAAGATATTGATTATGCTAACCAAGCGGAAGAATCTATTAACTGTCTTTATGAAGGTGAAGATATGACAATTGGATTTACTCTTTCCTTAATTACAGAGCTTTTGGCTAATTTAGATTCTGACGAAATCGTAATGGAAATGGGTAACCCCAATAGAGCGGCTGTAATTATGCCTTCTCTTCAAGAAGAAAATGAGTCTATTCTTCAAATCATTATGCCAATAATTTTGAATTATTAATTCTCATGGAAATTTACCATGATTTTTTAAAAACTATATTAGAAAAAGGTATTAAAAAAGAAGATAGAACAGGAGTTGGAACTATATCCATTTTTGGTTATCAGTTTAGGCATGATTTATCTAAGGGTTTTCCATTAATTACTACTAAAAAAGTTCATTTTAAATCCATAGTTTACGAACTTTTGTGGTTCCTCAAAGGTGATTCCAATATTAAATATTTGAAAGAAAACGGAGTTTCTATTTGGGATGAATGGGCTGATATTCATGGAGAACTTGGGCCTGTTTATGGTGTTCAATGGAGAAAATGGAAAACCTCTCAAAATCAATTCATTGATCAAATTTCCAATTTAATTCAACAAATTAAAAAGAACCCTAACAGTAGAAGGTTGTTAGTTACTGCGTGGAATCCAGAATTTATCGATCAAATGGCTTTACCTCCTTGTCATGCTTTTTTTCAATGTTATGTTGTTGAAAATAAACTTTCTTTACACATGTATCAACGCTCTGGAGATGCTTTTTTGGGAGTTCCTTTTAATATTGCCTCTTATGCACTTCTCACACACATGATTGCACAAGTTTGTGATTTACAAGTCGGTGAGTTTATTCATACATTTGGTGATGCTCATATTTATTTAAACCATTTTGAACAAGTTCAATTGCTTTTGAGTAGAACCCCCAGACCTTTACCCGCTATTCAATTAAATCCAAATATTAAAAATATCTTTGATTTTCAGTATGAAGATATACAGTTAATCGGTTATGACCCTTATCCTTCTATCAAGGCGGAAGTTGCAGTGTAATAACTAATGTAAGAATTAGAATTTTTTGGGGAATTTTTTTTCAAAAAATTTGATTTTCCATTTTAGTATTCTTATTTTTACAACAAAATTGAAGTATGCAAATTCAAACGGTTCAGGAAACTTCTCTTGCTGAGATTCAAAATATTTTAGAAAAACAAAGAAACTTTTTTCTTCAAGGAAAGACTTTGGAATATAGTTTTCGTTTGCAACAGTTAAAACTTTTAAAGCAAATCATTAAAGCTCATGAAACAGAAATTTTACAAGCTTTAAAATCTGATTTGAATAAAGCTGATTTTGAAGGATATGCAACAGAAGTAGGTTTTACTTATGAAGAGTTAAATCACGCAATCAGTCATTTAAAATCATGGATGCGTCCTAAAACTGTTTGGACTCCAATGACACAATTTTGGGCTGTTTCTAAGATTTATCCAAAACCTTTCGGTGTTTCTCTAATTATTTCACCATGGAATTATCCATTTCAGTTATTGTTTGCTCCTTTAATTGGTGCAATTGCTTCAGGTTGTACAGCCGTATTAAAATCTTCAGAATTGGCGCCTGCTACTTCAGCAATAGCAAAAAAACTAGTAACTAAATATTTTCAACCAGAATATGTTGCATTAGTAGAGGGTGGTGTGGAAACTAGTCAATATTTATTACAACAAAAATGGGACGTTATTTTTTTTACCGGCAGTACACAAGTAGGGAAAATCGTTATGCAAGCTGCTGCTAATCATTTAACTCCTGTAGTATTAGAATTAGGGGGAAAAAGTCCATGTATTGTTGATGAGACCGCTCATTTAGACTTTGCCGCAAAAAGAATTGTTTGGGGAAAATTGGTAAATGCAGGTCAAACCTGTGTTGCTCCCGATTATTTATTGGTTCATGAATCCATTAAACAACCATTAGTTCAAAAAATTATTGAAAATATCAAAAAATCTTATGGTGAAGATCCCTCACAAAGCCCTGATTACCCAAGAATTATAAACGAAAAACACTTTATTAGACTTACGAATTATTTGAAAGACGGTAATATAATTTTTGGTGGTCAAACGGATATTTCTCAAAAATATATAGCTCCAACTCTCCTAGACAATGTTAATCCAGATAGTTCAGTAATGCAAGATGAAATTTTTGGTCCTATTTTGCCTATTTTAACCTATAAAAACCTTCAAGATGCCATTAATTTTATCAATGCACGTCCCAAACCTTTAGCACTTTATTTATATACTAATTCATCAGAAAATGAGAAAAGAATTTTAAATTATACGGATTCTGGTGGAGGTTGTATCAACGACTGTTTAGTGCATTTAGCACCTCAAGATTTACCTTTTGGTGGTGTAGGTGATAGTGGAATGGGTAATTATCATGGTAAATCTTCTTTTGATGCTTTTTCGCATCCAAGAGGTATTTTGAAAAAAACCAATTTGTTTGATATCCCGATTCGTTATGCTCCTTATTTAAATAAAATTAACTTGTTGAAATATTTTATGAAATAATGGGTAATACCTTTGGAAAATTATTTCGTGTTACCACATTCGGAGAATCCCACGGAAAAGGTATAGGTGTGGTAATAGACGGATGTCCTTCCAATATTGAATTAGACTTAGATTTTATTCACTTAGAACTCCAAAGAAGAAAGCCAGGGCAATCCAAAATTACTACTAGAAGAGAAGAGAATGAATCTTTTGAAATTTTATCTGGTTATTTTGAAGGGAAGACTACTGGTACTCCATTAACTTTTTGGATAGCCAATCAAGATTCGAAATCTAAAGATTATGAGCATTTAAAGAACAGCTATAGACCTTCCCATGCAGATTTTACCTATCATAAGAAATATCAAAATTATGATTATAGGGGAGGGGGGAGAAGTTCTGCAAGAGAAACAGCTGCAAGAGTGATTGCAGGTGCAGTTGCTAAACAAATTTTACAAAAATGGAATATAACCATTTATGCTTGGGTTTCACAAGTTGGTAAAATAAAACTTTCTAATAAATATTCAGAAATTGATTTTTCTAAAATTGAAAGCAATATTGTTCGATGCCCAGACGATGTCATTGCTAAGGAAATGGAAAATGAAATTTTGAAAGTAAAAAAAATGGGCGATACTGTGGGTGGAGTTATTGATGCAGTTATTTTCAATGTTCCTATAGGATTAGGTGAACCCGTTTTTGATAGACTTTCTGCCGATTTAGCAAAAGCTATGTTATCCATTAATGCAACAAAAGGATTTGAGTATGGTTCTGGTTTTGAAGGAATTACGATGTACGGGAGTGAACATAATGACATTTTTTATTCTGAAAATGGAAATATTAAAACGCAAACCAACTATTCTGGTGGCATTCAAGGTGGTATTAGTAATGGAATGCCTATAAATTTCCGTGTGGCTTTTAAACCCGTTGCTACTTTATTAAAATCCCAAAAAAGTATTGACCATCAAGGAAATGAAATACTGTTAGAAGGTAAAGGACGTCACGATCCTTGTGTAGTCCCTAGAGCCGTTCCAATTGTAGAAGCAATGGCTGCAATTACTATTTTAGATCATCTTTTTAGATGGAAAAGTAATAGTTTGTAGTAAAATTGGAATAATAAAATTAATAACATTCATTTGTAATTTAAAATTGCACTTTATGTATAGTTGCGTTGCATTACAAGCTGTTCCCAGCTTTAGTATTTGGTTACATTTTATCATAATCTTTAGAGAATTTAGATTTTATAAACTTAAAAAAGATGAATTTAATTTTTTTAACAGTTTACATTGTCAACATTTGCACTATATTTGCATTACGAATAAAAAAAAAGTATAGATAATATGAAAAAATACTTATCCAATTATCAAGCAAAATTTAGCTGGTTATTATTAATGGTTCTTAGCTTGAGTTTCAATTTAAATGCTCAAGAAAACAAAAACGTAAAATTTATTGAAACTGTACATGATTTTGGTGATTTAAAGGAAGAAGTTGGTCAAGCTACATACGAATTTAAGTTTAAGAATTCTGGTACAGCTCCTTTAAAATTAACTGATGTAAAAGCCTCTTGTGGTTGTACTACACCCGACTGGACAAAAGAGGAAGTGGCTCCAGGTAAAGAAGGTAATATTAAGGCAACTTATAACACCGCAAACCGTCCCGGTCCATTTACTAAAACTATTACAGTAAAAGCACAGCCCAATAACGGTCAAGAGGAGGTTCATGTTTTAACGATTAAGGGGAATGTAATACCAAGACCTAAAGGTATTCAAGATTGGTACCCAACAGTTTTAGGAAGTATTCGTGCAACTACTAATCATATAGCATTTGGTAAAACTTACAATGATGAGAAAAAAGAACAAAAATTAGTTTTTTACAATGAAGGTGATAAACCCGTATTAATTCAAGGTTATGATTTACCTGGACATATTAATGCAACTTCTGATAAAAAATCAATTAATCCCAAAGACTCTGCGACTATTACTATCAGTTTTGATGCTAATAAAATTGATGATTGGGGCTTCTTACATACTCAAATCAAAATCAAAACAGATGATTCCAATACTCCAGAAAAAGTAATTTATATTTCTGCTGATAGACAAGAAAATTTTGATAAGCTCACTCAACAACAAAAAGATAATGGACCCAGAATTACTTTTGATAAAGTAACACACGATTTTGGAAACATTAAAGCAGGAAAAAAAGTTGATACTGAATATGTTTTCAAAAATACTGGTAAATCAGAGCTTATAATTAGAAAGACCAAAGCTTCTTGTGGTTGTACAGCTTCTCAACCTGAAAAGTCTAAATTAAAACCTGGTGAGTCTTCAAAAATTAAGGTAACCTACGATTCTACTGGTAAAAAAGGAAATGAAAATAAAACTATTACAGTAGTTTCTAATGACCCTACAAATCCTTCAATTGTTTTAACTATCAAAGGTGTTGTTGAAAATGAAAGCGAACAACAACCTCAAAATAATAATCCACAAATTCAAAAAAATAATACCAATAAGTAATTTTTCTTTTTTATTGGTTAATTTTCAACTGCTCAATAAATTATTTGAGCAGTTTTTGTTTTTTATTTAAAATTTTTTTATTTTTGTAGTGTTCTTATACAATGGAAGAAAAACCCAAAATTCAAAGTATTGTTAAAAATCCATGTAAACAATGTGGTGGAGAGGCTATTTATAGTGCAAAAAAACAAAAATTAGTTTGTGGGCATTGCGGTGCAGAGGAATCTCTAATTTTAGAAAATGATAAAATTGTTGAAAAATCCTATCATGATAACATTCTTTCTGATGGTCATGATATGGGCATGGGTAAAGAGCATAAAAATTTTCATTGCAAATCATGTGGTTCTGTAACCATGGTGGACATAACAACCGTTGTAATTGATTGCCCATTCTGTGGTTCAAGTCAAGTTAATGAAGAAGCTTATAACAAAACTATTATTAAACCTGAAGGCATAATTCCTTTTACTGTAGAAAAAAATACTGCTTACCAAACTTTTAAAGAATGGATTGGAAATGGTTGGTTTAGACCCAACGGCTTAAAAAATGTAACTACTTTAGAAAAAATACATGGTGTTTATGTCCCATTTTGGACTTACGACGCAATGACTGAATCTACTTGGTGGGCTGAAGCTGGTTATTATTATTATGAAACTGAACATTATACAGATTCCAATGGTAATACTCAAACTCGGCAAGTTCAAAAAGTGAGATGGATTCCTGTCTCTGGAAATTATGATGAATTTTTTGACGATGTAACCGTGATTGGTTCCAAAGGAATTTCTCAAAGTAGAGTTCAACAGATTTATCCCTACGATTTTACGAAACTGATTAACTATGATCCAAGAATACTTATTGCTTGGGAATCTGAATTGTATGGAATAGATGTCCATAAAGGTTTTGAAGTTGCTGATAAAATTATGGATGATTTTATTCATCAAGCTTGTGCTAGACAAATTCCCGGTGATACTTATCGCTATTTAGAAATCAACACTCATAAATTTAACATTACTTATAAACATTTACTTTTGCCAGTTTGGATTGCAGCCTATAAATTTAACGGAAAAGTCTACCAAGTAATTGTAAATGGACAAACCGGGAAAATATCGGGTGAAAAACCATGGTCTTGGACAAAAATTATTTTATTTATTTTGTTTTTAGTCTTGGTAATTGCTTTAATTGTAAAATATAAAAATTCTTAGTGGATACCCCAATAATCCCAAAAGATCAATTACTTTTAGCCTATCAAAATGGGATTTTTCCCATGTCTGATTCTCGTAATGACCTTCAATTTCATTGGTATGAACCGCGTTGGAGAGGAATTATCCCTATCGACCATTTTAAAATCTCAAAAAATATTTTAAAATGGATTAGAAACAAACCTCATACCTGTAAAATTGATACCTCTTTTAGAGAAGTGGTTTTAGCTTGTGCTGATAGAGAAGAAACTTGGATTTCTGATTTAATTGTAGAATCATATTGCAATTTATTTGAATATGGCTACGCCCATTCTGTAGAAATTTGGGTTGATGATGAACTGGTTGGTGGTTTATACGGTGTCCATTACCAATCTGCATTTTTTGGTGAAACTATGTTCAAAAGAAAACCAGAAATGGATAAAGTGGCTTTATATTATTGCTGGAACATTTTGAAAAAAAATGGTTTTGTTCTTTGGGATACCCAATTTTGGACTCAACATCTTGCCCAATTTGGATGTATTGAAATCTCTAGAAAACAATATTTGAATTATCTTCATGAATCCATGAAATATTCCGCTAACTTTCAATTCCCATGATTCTAAAATTTTTACCCAAAAACATTAGTTTTTTTTTTCTTGTATTTCTTCTGAATTACCCTCTATTTTCCCTGAAGAAATTCAGCTTACAAATAATTGGAGTCTAAAAAGAAAACGAGAATTTATTTGGGGCAGATATGCTATTCACCAAGCAATAGAAAATCTTAAAGAAACTCCATTTCCAGTATTAATAGGCAAAAATCGTGAACCATTATGGAATGAAAAAATCATTGGATCTTTAAGTCATACAGATTGTTATGTTTTATCTGTTGTAGGTTACAAAAATGAATATCAATCCCTTGGAATTGATATAGAAAATACTCAAATCATGGAATTTGAACTTTTACCCACAATACTTACGGATTATGAATTGGAAAGAATTTCAATTTATCCAGAAAAGGAAAAATTAATTAGAACAACGCAAATTTTTAGCATTAAAGAAGCATTTTATAAATATCAATTTCCAATTAGCCAATGTTATGTAGATTTTTTAGATGCAAAAGTTGAGCAGGATATTTATAATTCTCAATTATTTTATTTAAGAGTTGTTAAACCTCCCAATAGTTCAGAATTTTACAAAAATACTTTTGTTGTTTATTCAGAATTTTGGGAAAACTATGTAATTTCTTATATTTATTAGGATTTTGGGGGATATGCAATGTTATTGCATGGTTTGCGTGAGGGATGTGAAGGGCACGAAGTGGCACTGCCTTTTTACGCTTTTGAAAAAAGCGTAAAAAGGATTGCCGAAGCGAACAGCGAAGCCCGAAGCAGCCCGACCCGCAGCGTAGCAAGGGACACGCCCTAATAAAACTAACATTTAACTGGGTAAAGCAATTTGAATGACTTCATCCATGTTTTTAACAAAATGAAATTGAATATCTTTTAATTGATAATCAGGAATTTCTGTTACATCTTTTTGATTAGCATAGGGCAAAATAATGGTATTTACACCAGCACGAACAGCTGCTAATACTTTTTCTTTAATTCCACCAACGGGTAAAACATGACCCCTCAGTGAAATTTCCCCACTCATTGCTAAATGACTTTTCACAGGTTTTTGAGTAAGTAAAGAAATCATAGCTGTAAACATCGTAATACCAGCCGAAGGACCATCTTTGGGGATAGCACCTGCAGGTATATGTAAATGTACATCATGCTCTTTGAAATAGGTTTGAGAAATATTCCATTTTTGTTTATTGGCTTTGATGTATGTATATGCCAAATTGGCAGATTCTTTCATTACATCACCTAACTGACCCGATAAAGAGATTTTACCCGTTCCTTCAAACATAACAGTTTCAATAGTTAAAGTTTCACCACCAACGCTTGTCCAAGCTAAACCAGTTGCAACACCTGGTATTTGATGCAAATCAAGTGCTTCATTATCAAATTTTTCAATTCCAAGATATTCTAAAACTTTTTGTTTAGTGATAACAATTTTTTTATTGTTTCCATCAACCACTTCTTTTGCCACTCCTCTACAAATAGCAGCAATCATTTGGGTTAATTTTCTAACTCCAGATTCTCTTGTATAATGTTGAATTAAAAATTGAATAGCTTCATCTTCAAAAGCTATCATTTTTTTGCTTAATCCGTGTTCTTTAATTTGATTGGGAATTAAATGTCTTTTGGTAATTTCCATTTTTTCTTCAAAGGAATAACCATTGACTTCAATGATTTCCATTCTGTCTCTTAAGGCGGGGTGCAAAGTATCTAAAGAATTTGCTGTAGCAATGAACATTACAGAAGATAAATCATAATCTACTTCTAAAAAGTGGTCATTAAAAGTGCTATTTTGTTCAGGATCTAGTACTTCTAATAAAGCAGAAGAAGGGTCTCCTTTCCAATCTTGCCCGATTTTATCCACTTCATCTAAAACAATAACAGGGTTACCTTTTTTTACTTTTCTTAAAGTTTGAATAATTTTTCCGGGCATAGCTCCGATATAAGTCCTTCTATGTCCTCTAATTTCGGCTTCATCACGAACACCCCCCAAAGAAACTCTTGCAAATTTTCTTTTAATTGCTTTTGCAATGGATTTACCTAAGGAAGTTTTTCCTACTCCCGGAGGCCCATATAAACACAAAATCGGAGATTTTAAGTCTTTTTTGAGTTTAATAACTGCCAAATATTCAATAATTCTTTTTTTAACTTTTTCTAAACCATAATGTTCTTTGTCTAAAAGTTCTTTTGCTTTGGCTAAATCAATCTGGTCTTTTGTAAAATCGTTCCAAGGCAAATCTGTAAGCCATTCTAAATAATTCATGATTACTGAATATTCAGGAGCATTTGGATTCGTTCGATATAATTTATGGATTTCTCTATCAAAAACTTCCTGGACCTCTTTAGACCATTGTTTTTTCTTAGCTTTTTCTTTTAGTTCATTGATTTCATCATCAATTTCCGTATCGCTTAATTCCTCTTGAATGGTTTTTAACTGATGACGTAAGAAAAACTCTCTTTGTTGTTTATCTAAATCAAATTTAATTTTATTTTGAATTTCTTCAGAAATTTCAAGAACTTTTAATTCTTTACGCAAATAGTGGAGAACAAAATTGGCTTTTTCTTCAACATTAATTTCATCAAAAATGGCAAATTTGTCAGCAATTGGAATGTTTAAATTGCTTAAAATAAAATTACAAAGTATATCTAAATCATTGATATTGTGAAAAGGAATTAATGCATCTTTTGGTAAATTAGGAATCATTTCAGCTACTTTATTGGCTTCATTTCTTAATGAAACCAATAAGGCTTTACTCACATCTTGTGGAGGATAAATTGAAGGCTGAGAATTTTTTGCATGGATATTAAAATAGGGTTCAAAAGATATAAACGATAAAATATCAATTTTTTGATGAGCTTTTAAAATTGCTGTAATAGAACCATCGGGCATTTTTAAAATTCTTTGAATCACAGCAACGACACCTTTAGAAAAAATATCTTTTGGGGTGGGTTCATCTATATCAGCATCTTTTTGAGTTGCAACTGCTAAAATTTTGTGGGAAGTTTTGCTTACTTCTTCTATCAGTTGAATAGATTTTGCTCTAGCAACATTTATAGGTATAGTTATGCCAGGCATTAATAAAGTATTTCTTAATACCAATAATGGCAAAGAATCATTCCATTCTATAGGTTTTACTTGGTTTTCTTCAAATCCAATTGCATCAATTTCAAACATAGTTTCAGACAAATTGTCAGGGTTAATTGTAAATTAATAAATAGTCAAATTGCGTGCCATAACAACAAAATTAAATGATTGGGCGTGCCCCTTCGCTAAACGCTCAGGGTCAGGCTTGCTACGGGCTTCACTGTTCGCTTCGGCAATCCTTTTTCCACTTTTTTCAAAAGCGTCAAAAGGCAGTGCCACTTCGTGCCCTCCGCATCCTTCACGCTTCAATGCCTTGCATCATTTTGTTAATAATTAAAAAAAATTAGTATTTTTGCGGCTATGCCAAGACAAAACCGAATAAAAAAATTCCTTAATCAAAAACATAAACTCATGCTTATGCATGCAGATACCTATGAACACAAAAAATCTTTTCAATTGACCAATAAAAAATTAATTTTGGGAATTATTTTATTGACAGTTGCTTATTTTTCTTTAAGCTATTTATTAATTTCCTTTACACCTCTTAAAAATACTATTCCCGGTACCTCAGACCCTTTAGCAGAAAAAAAACATTCTGAATTAGTGAGGCAGCTCAATGAAATGAAAATTATTGTTAGTAAGCAAGATTCTTTTATTCATTCTATTCAAAAAATGAGTGGTTTTGTTTCTTTGGATACTTCAAAAATTCAGAAAGAAGAAAGAGTTACTTATTTACCAAAAGATTATCTTAAAAAAGTTGAACAAGAGCAGCATAATCACTCTCATGAACAGCATGAAAACGAAAAATTATCAAAAAATATAGTAGTAAAAGGAAAATCTTTGGTTTTGTTTCCACCTATTAATGGTGTTTTAACCAATAAATTTGATATTTTAGATCATGCTGGAATTGATTTAGGCTCCAAGTTGAATGAACCCGTAAAATCTGTTGCCGAAGGGTATATAATTTTTTCTGAATTTTCTACAGATAACGGCTTTGTAATTGCGGTTGCTCATGATGAAAATGTGGTTTCCATTTATAAGCATAATTCCAAAATCTTAAAAAAACCTGGTTCTTTTGTAAAAGCTGGTGAACCTATTGCAGTGGTGGGTAATACGGGAGAAAATTCTACAGGACCTCATCTACATTTTGAACTTTGGTTGAGCGGAAAACCTGTTAACCCTTTGGATTACTTTTCCTATATTGAAAAATAATGGATTAAGCCTTACCAAGTTGGGTTTTTCTAAAAGCACAAAGCTGTTCTTTTTGGGAACGGCTTTTTTATCTTATTGTAAAAGTTAAATCTAACTTTTTGCTTTAATCATTGTGATGATAACATCATCATTTTGTTCATTAAAAAATCCTTTCCAATCTTGGAGCCTCTTGAAAAACATTTGTGCTTGTTTTTTCAATGAGGGATTAGGATTGATTTGTGTAATCATTTCTTTAAAAGCAGTTTTTCCAAATTTCTGATGACCATCATGTCCACCTAATTGAGTTTCAAATCCATCAGAACATAGATAGAAAGTATCATTAGGTTGCAACTGGAAAGTATGTAAATCAAAACTCTCTTGGCCGTAATAGTTTTTACCACCAATAGATTTTTTGGAGCCTGGTATTTCTTTTAAACCTTCCTGATTTACTACATAAATAGGACGCATTGCAGAAGCAATTGAAACTTTGTCATTTTCAATTAAAACAGCATAACCCTCCAAAGCATCTAAAACTGTTCTATCAGAGTCTTCATTTTGGTGTAAGGTTTCTTTAATTTTTTTATCTAACTCAGAAAGTAATATATCAGGCAAAATCACCATTTTTTCTTTTACTAATTGTTCAAGTGCATTGATAGCAATTAATGCCATAAATGAACCAGAAACACCATGTCCCGTTGCGTCTCCAATAAAAAATATAGACCTATTATGAACTTTAGCACCCCAATAAAAGTCTCCACTGACAGCTTCTTTGGGTTGGAATAAAATTTCACATTCAAAATTAGAGGGGAAAATATTGTCAATTTCTTGAATGGAAGGCATAATGGCTCTTTGAATTCTTTGAGCATAATTTAAAGAAACTTGGATTTCTAATTCTGTATCTTCTAATTTTTTTTCAAGAGCTTTTTGAGCTAAAGCTAAATGAGAATTTAGTTCTTCTACTTTCTTTTCTGTACTATTCAGCAATTCTGATAATTCTTTTTCTGCAGTGATATCAAAACGAACTGAAATATATTTAATAGGAATTCCTTTATTATCTAAAATAGGGGTAATTATAGCGTGAACCCAATAAGCAGAGCCATCTTTCGCTTTATTTTTAACTACTCCTTTCCAAACTTTGCCTGCTGTAATAGTTTTCCATAATTCTTCAAATGCAGCAGCAGGCATATCAGGGTGCCTTACAATTCTATGGTTTTTCCCAATCAATTCTTCCCTTGAATATTTAGATATTTTACAGAAAGTATCATTTACATAAGTAATAGTTCCTCTTATATCTGTAATAGAAACAATTGCAGCATTATTTAAAGCCAAAAAATGAGCTTCTAACTCTTTTTGAACTTCCATCAATTGTTCATTGGTAATATTTAATTCTTCATTGAGTTGAAGAGTCTCTTCTTCTTGGGCTCTTATCTCTTCTAGTTTAATTTGAAGTTCTTGTTGAAGTTTAATTTGGTCGGTAATATCAAATCTTACTGCAACGTATTTTTTGGGTACCCCATTTTCATCCACCACAGGAACAATAGTAGATTTTACCCAATAAAATTCTCCATTCTTTTTTTTGTTACATATTACACCTTTCCAAACTTTTCCAGAAGATATAGTTTTCCACATTTCTTCAAAAATATGATCGGGTTGTAAGCCAGATTTTAATATTCTATGGTTTTTACCCAAAAGCTCTTCTAAAGAGTAGCCTGAAATTTGAACGAAAGTATCATTTGCGAATGTAATATTTCCACGAATATCAGTTTCTGATACAATGGCACCTTCATGCAACGCTCTCAATTGCCCTTCCAGCTCATTTTGTAAAGATGCAATCATTGCTTTATCAGCTGACTTACCCAATAATTTTTCTAAAATTGCCATTCAAAATTCATTTATTTAGCAAAAATAACTAACTTCAACTAATAAATGCAACTTTTGGAGAAAAAAAATAATATTTTTCAAGGAAAGTGAGAAAGAAAGTATTCGTTCTCCTCTTTACCCTGATGGAGAGATATTATTTTTGTCCCTTTCCTTCCTAAAAAAGTTGCAAAATGAAACATCTCACCAAAGAGCAAAGATACGCAATAAGTGTAATGAGAACAAAAAATTATTCACTCAAAGAAATAG